>CAZZHL010000006.1:0-22185 GCA_964653945.1 uncultured Pirellulales bacterium | reverse complement strand
GAGCTCATCACCGGAAAAATTGCCGTTGCCAGCGATATTCCAAATATGCCTAATGGCAATTGATATAGCCGTTGCGCATAATAAAGGTGCGATACTGAACCGCGTACCAGTGGGTATGCTATTTCTCTACCAAATAAAACGAAAGATGCTCCTTTTTCTGCTGAGCTGGAAAACCACCACGCAATAAGGTCGTCAGCCAGGGTATTTATCTGCGTTACCGTCAGGCCCAATATCATCGGCCCCATCATAATTATAATTTTTCTAAAGCCCTCTGAATAAATTTGCCATGCCGGCCTTATAGATACACCGACAGAACGAAGCGGAGGGATTTGTATTGCAATCTGCATAATCCCGGCGATAACTACCGCGACAGCTACGAAAAAAACCTGTTGTTCTGCTTTGATTTTAAATGCCCAGCCGCTTAGCAATAAGCTTGCGATGATGAAAATGTTCAGCACTATCGGGGCGGCAGCAGGTGTTGCAAAGTGCCTGTGCACATTGAGAATACCGGCCAATATCGCTACTACACACACCAGAAGCATGTAGGGCAGCATAATTGACATCAGGGATAAAATCAGCTTGGTCTCGCCGGTTGGGCCGAAGAATTTGTAATAGGTCCATATCAATATCTGGCCAAATAAAACTATCGCCGCCAACAGCACAAATACGACAGTTACTACAGTGTTAATCAGGTGTTTTGCCTCTTCGGGTCTTTTTGTAAGTTCTTCGCTGTATACTGGAATTAATGAAGCCGATGCCGCTCCTTCACCGAACAATCTCCTGGCAAGATTGGGAATCTTAAAGGCGATGGCCCATGCGTCCAGCAGGGCGCTGGCGCCGAAGAAATGGCTGTATGCTATGTCCCGCGCAAATCCGAATATCCTGCTGACCGCCGTAAGAGAAGCAATTTGTCTAAAGCCCTTTATCATTATCTTGTTATTGTCGGTTAGCTACATCATTTTGTTTTAAGCTTTTCGCGCCACGCTGAATGGTCTGCACCGCCCCACATTGTTTAATAATCCTATAGAAACAATGCTAATTAACAAGCTCGAACCTCCGTAGCTTATTAGTGGCAAATTCAGACCCGTTATCGGCATCAGGCCTATTGTCATACTGACGTTGACGATGACCTGAATTGTAAACATTGCTAATATGCCGACCACAAGCAATCTGCCGAACGGGTCTGTATTGTTGCCTGCGATTTCTAATCCGCAACAAAAAATAATCCCGTAAAGCGACAGAACCGCTAGGCAGCCCCAGATGCCCCACTGGTGGGCGATGATAGCGAATATAAAGTCGTTATGTCTTTCAGGCAGAAAATTGTATTTAACAAAGGGTCCCTGCCGAAAGCCATATCCTTTAGCGCCATTAGTTCCACCGGAGGCAACCGCATATTTTGAGCGTACAAGATGATAGCCCCAGTCGTTCTTCCACTGTTTTGAATTGAATTTCCTACCCACAAAAATTTTGCCCAGCACTGGGTATTGTTCAGCTTTTTTACGGAACCAGCTATTTTGCAACAGCACACTGCTTATCCTGGTTCTCTGGTATGGCCTCATCTTATGCCAGAGCATTGGGCTTACCAGAACTGCCAAAAGTATTATAATCAGCAGGTGTTTAACCTTTGCGCCGGCGATAAACAGCATCGTAAACAAAATCGGCATCATTAATAGCACAGTGCCAAGGTCCGGTTCGAGCAGGATGAGTATCATCGGCAGAATCGTTAGAGCGAAAGGCCCGACCAGAGCACCAAAATTTCGGTAGTTGCTGCGATACCGCAGATACCATGCAAGGGCCAGGATATATGCCAGCTTGCAGATTTCCGATGGTTGAATAGCGGGAAGATTCCTGCCTGCTATCTTAAATTTAATCCATCTATGTGCACCGTTAATTTCGGGCACGAAAGGAAGCTCTATTAAATACCTGCCGACCAGTAACAGGCCCAGAAGCAGTAGCACAGAGGCATATATCCAGTAACTTACCGCTCCGAATCGGCGGTAGTTAACCAGATTAGCCGCTATGAAACCAATCGCGCCAATCGCAGCGAATAGGAGCTGCTTTTTCCACAAGACGCCCAAATCTTCAGTTTGACCAGCGGGGCTGACTTCTGCGGGATGGCCAATCGCATAGATAGTTGCTATCCCGATAGCAATCAACGCTAAGGCAGCTGCAAGCAAGAATAATCGTACAACTATGAGACGGCCTTTTAAAAAGTTATACATAACTGAAAAAATAACATAGAGATGTTAAAATTGCTATATGAACTGAAAAATCGCTAAAAATTATTTTTCCAAATTAGATGTTGGTGTCTGGATTATCCTATTTTGCCTAAACAGCACAAAAACACAAAATTACCCAGATTGGTAGCCAAAATCTTATTTTTTTCTCTCCTTTCGCATTTTTCCCTTGATTTACTTAAAAATTAATTATATATTTCCACCATCTTTAGCAGGAGTGGTTTGTAAGTATTGTTTCTACCTATACTTAGGTTAACAGGCGGGAAAGAAGCTGAGACGGAGAAGGTTTCAAAAAAAATTTAAGGAATTTTTGTCTTTTTTTACAATTTTACTTGATTTTCTTAAGTGTTTTTGTTACTATACAGTTAATCTTCACCAACATTAACCTGTGCCTATAAGTAGTAAGGCACGTATTTTTCGTCGAAAGGCGAGAAAGGAGGAGACTTAAGGTACAACAAGTTTACTATACGTGCCCGGTTATTCCTGCTGACCGGGGACGCTATGTTCGACCGTTAATAAGTGTTAGTGTTTAAGTACCAGAAGTTGAACAGGCGTGCCGAAAGGCGATTTGTTTTGTCATGCAGGATGTAAAACCAAGATGGTGCAGAGTGTGTGGCTCTGCTAAGGAAGAAAGGAAGGTTGTACTATAATGAGAAAGATTAGTTTAATCCTGGCAGTTCTTTTGTTTGCAGCTCCGGCGTGGGCGACTGTTACTATAACAGCCACGTGTATAGAGCCAAACGAGGTCGAAATCACGTATTCCACAGATGGGAATCTGCCGAGAGCATTCGCCTTGGGTATCTCCGTTACTAATGGTACCATTGATAAAATCGATGGCTACAAGACTGGCGAGTGTAACGCAGTTTCTAGGGGTTATGGGATTTTCCCCGGCACCATTGACATTAATGACAGTGGTGGTGTTGAGGATTACGGTACACCGGTTGCTCCGGCTACCGCCCCCGACGGTCCGGGACAGTTGCCCTCTGCGAGTATTGTTATCGAGATGGGCTCGCTGTACGATGACCCTAATAACAAACCCCTGCTAATCGGTAAGCTCTGTAGCGTTTACGTTAGCGGTGAGGGATCGGTCTGTGTCACTCTTTCTGAGGAGGACACTTATCGCGGTGGTGTAGTGATGGAAGACCCGAATGAAGACCCTACTGTGGTATTGGACGACGGTTGTTGCTTGGAGTTTGAACCACCTTGCTACGTGGGCCAACCGGACTATGACTTGTGGGTTGAAGTTGGCAGTCCTCCCTGCTGGTGTTATCCGAGACAGTGTCACGGTGATACCGACAATAATGCGGAAGGTGGCTCGAAGACCGGATACAATTATGTCCATTTCAGCGACTTGACTGTGATGCTTAGCGCTTGGTCTATATTGGAGCCGAATGACGGAAATCCCTACCCGGGTGGTCCGGGTATAGATTGGCCCGACCCTAACATCTGTGCTGACTTCGCACATGATCAAGAAGGCGGTACAAAGACTGGATACAACCGTGTTCATTTCAGCGACCTGACTATCCTTTTGTCGAGCTGGAATATATTGGAACCGAATTACGGAAATCCCTATCCAGGGGGCCCGGGTATTCCTCCGGACTGCCTCGACTAACTGCCTGGATTGTCCGAGTTAATTAAATGAATGAGGAGTAAAGTGAATTAGAAAGGAGATTGTGATGAAGAAATTGTTAGCTTTGATATTGGTGCTTGGAATGGCAGCCACTGCAAATGCAACGGTGATGCTTTCAGTGAATGGTGACACAGCGATTGATGAAATAGAGATATGCGTCGGTGATACTATTTGGATCGATGTTTACAGTGATGATGCTATCCCTTATGGTGTTTGGTTAGACGTCACGGAGCTAGATGGTACGTATGGTAGCGATTGTGGCCAGTGGACAGGCAACTATGTACTCTATTCGGAAGCAGGCCCAGATGCTTTCGTTACCTACTATGATCCTGGTATCGAGTGGTATGCTGAGGCCAAAACCTTTAATCCTGATGATCCTGTTATCCCCGGCAAGCACTTTGAATTTGAGTTCGAGTGTTTGTTAGAAGGGTGTGATGTTCAAATCTGGATGTGGGATTACGGTTATGCTAACGTTATTGACATCGTTACGATTCACCAGGTTCCTGAGCCGGCTTCAATGCTGCTGCTTGGTCTTGGTGGATTGCTGTTGAGGCGTCGCAAATAGCGTGGCTATAAGTTCTAAGGCCAACTAATTTGTTACTAAAGAGGCAAGTTTTTTAACTTGCCTCTTTTTTTTATCTTGCAATTCAAACCAGTATTTACTATAATCTGCTTACTATTTGTTAATATATGGAGTCTAATACTATGAAGCGGTTATTGGTTTGTTGTTTATACGTTGTTTTGCTTATTGGCTGTCAAAGTGCCGGCCGTAGTAAAAGCGGCGTTGATGTTTTTATCGAAGGGGGCGGTGAATTCCCACAATCTCTGGCCGGTACGTGGAGGTCTGACAAACACTATTGGCAAATTGTCTTTGAACCGGATGGCTCTATCTCCTCAGCGGTAATTACGCTCGGCGGCGTAAGAATGAAGCCAGGTGAGATAACCACAGTGCCGATGAAACGGGGTGGCAAGGGAATATACAAGCCAGGCCAATGGCTGGTTCACTATATCCCGACCAGCCGAGAACTAACGGTGAAGATTTCTTTGGAAAATTTTCACGCAGAGTTGGGCAATGATATTCTGGAGGGCAAAAGCACCGACATATTTATTGGAAAAGTTTCAGAAGACGGCAAGGTCTGGCTTGTTGACTGGACCAGTTTCCCTGATTATACAGCTCACACAGCCAAATACCCTGACTTTAAGATGTATGAGGACCCAAATTATGTCGTCCCGAAAGCTCTGGTTTTTGAAAAAGTCGTTACTGAGTAATTAGAAAGCTGCATTTTGGTTGGATTTTTTAGACTCAAGACGTTCGAGATACTCTTGCAGCTTTTCTACGGCACCTTTATCCCCCACATTTGACATATAGGCGGCTGCTTTTTTCAGAGCTGCAATCGCATCATCATAACGCCTCTGAGATTCAAGTGATTGTGCGAGCTTTATATGATTGTCAAGAATAGTGGAGTCGATTGATATTGCATTGCTAAAGCACTCTGAAGCTTTTTTGAAATTTCCTGCAGTTATTAACGTATTGCCGAGTCGGACCCATACCTCAAATGCCGTGGGGTCTTTGCGGAGTTCGTCACGATATTTTTCTATAGCTTTGTTGAAATGTTCATCGGCCTGGTCAGGGCGGTTTAGTTGCTTCAAGACTGCTGCCAAACTAACGTGGATATCTGCTATATCCATCTCTAAATCAGACAGTTCATTGTAAGCGAGTGCATCCTGGAAGATTTGGGCCGCTTCGTCAAGTTTACCCTGTGATGTAAGCGCATTACCAAGGTTGTAGTATGCTTCGATAAAGTCAGGCTTTGCCTGCAGTGCCTTGTAAAAATGACTGATTGCCTCATCAAGCTTGCCTTGTGATTTAAGTACAGTGCCAAGAACGTTGTGCGCCTGGGCGAAGTTGGGCCTGATATTTATTGCTGTAGTAAGAATTTTGACGGCTTCATCGAATCTGTCCCATGCTGCATTAAACTTGCCGCTTTCCAGGAAGAACTCAGATGCAACCTTCGGGTCGCGCATGAGAATCGGGTTGAAGTTACCTAAGTAGTCACCTCCCTTTTCTCCAAGCTGGTAGAAAACACATGCTCTCCTGGCCAATCTGGCAGCATCCTTCAATTCATGTAACCTAACAGGGTCGATGTTAAACAAAGCTTGATTCCCCATAAACGGGTCGCTCCCCATCTTTTTTAACTTGTAATGTCGGAACACCATGAACTCGAGGACAGGATGGTTGTCGGTGTTCTCCCGCGCAACCTCCGGCGTGAAGTGGTCGAATATGTTCTCGCTCAGCCGAATGTCCTCAAAGAACTCATCGAACTCATCCTGAAACAGGCCGTTCCTTAATTGCCTTACCAGGCTGGGTCGGACTGGTAGTTCGCTGAATCGTCTCGGGTGAGTTGGCTGGTTTGAACACGTTAGCAGGTAATAGTTCCCCCTCAAAAGCCACAAGTCACAGTAGCGAAAACTGTGATGTAGGGCCGAGAGGATGGTTGGTATTCCCTCCTTAGACATACTGCCCACTGCTATCCACATGCAGAATATGCCGTCATCCTTCAGTGCTTTTCTCACCAGCTTGTAAAAATCCACGGTGTAAATCTTGGAGGCGGAAAAATAGGTTGGGTCAGAAACCGTACTGGTAATAGCGTCATAGACCTGGTTTTTGCCGACTAGGAAGGCCCGTCCATCAGACAAGTGCAGTGAGGCCGATGGATTCTGTTCGATATCGAAATTCACATGACGAAGGTGGGGCATCATCTTATAAAACGCTTCATTAATCTCTACTACATCGGTTGCTTTAAATAGCAGGGATGTTGCCCCAGCGGTGATGCCTGTGCCAAACCCGATGACAAGTGCTTTGTCGAGACGAGGGGCGTTGAGGGCTGGGATGACGCCTACCATTACCTCCGCAAAGTTAGCGACATTATCTGTCTTGATATAGATGCTTGGAAATCCGTTATAGGAAATCCAAACATTCTTTCCTGAGTTGACGAGGGTAGCGCTCTCGGCACCACTTTTGAACATTGTTACTTCATCCTCGGGCTTGAGGGTATTGACCCAGTGTGCCAGATAGAAGTTTCGTTCATCCCATCTAAACATCATAAAGGTTGTCAGAACGATACCGACCACGGCAAAAGCTGTCTGTACCTTCGACCAGCGGAGTCCAACGGATAGCAGGCTGGCTGACAGCATAAGAACAACTATCAGAGCCAGGAGGACGCTGTTTGTTAGTAGTGGGTGGGCAACCAGCACATATAAAAGGTAGCCGGCAGCGTTGGCTAAGCTTGAGACGAAAAGCAGGTGCCCGGACTCGTCGGCGACGTCCCTTTCTGTGCGCATCAATGCAGGAATCATGGCACCGAAAGCTATCATCGGGCCAAGCGCAAATAGACAGCCGAAGGAGAACTTGTGAATGAGAATGAGAATATTGGAGCTCTTCGCCCAGATGGCCGTTGCCTCGAAGAGCTTCAGGATAGGAAGGTAACCCACATATATCAGTCCGACCAGAGCTGCGGCCAATACGAGGAATGTCTCAAATCGAATTTGTACCTTCGACACCAGCCAGGCACCTATGAATATGCCCAGCATAACGACCGACAGGCCAATGGCAAAGTTTTCTCTATGGGGATGGAAAACAAGGTAAGAAAGCTTGAGGAAGAACATCTGGAAAACGGCGCTGCCGAAACTTGCCATGGCAAGGGCAGCTATATTGCGTTTCGAAAAAGTCCTCGGCTGCTCTGCTGGCTTTTGGTCCGGTGCTGCTCTGGTTAGTAAAAGGATTGCCCCATTGAATAAATTTATGGCCCCTATTATGGCAAGAGATAATCTGATGCCGAAGTAGCGTATCAAGACAAACTCAACGGTGAGAATGCTGAGCACCGCTCCAAGATTATATATCCTATAGACCCGTTGAAATGCCAGCTGGTCAGGCGACCGAGCTTTGATGTAGGCACTAAAAAGCGGGATGCTAAAGCCGATGAGCAGACTCGGTGCTGAGATAAAGCCAATCGTGGTGAGGATGGTAAGAGCGCCGCTGCCGGTTAGGAGTACCATAATCGGCTGCTGGGCAAGCCATTTTGAGGCAGCCGGCAGGAAGATGGCATACAGGCCGGTCAGAAGCTCAAACACCCAGAGCCATCGAAACGCTTTGTGTGCTATCTTGGCACCAACTCCGATGCCGACCAGGAATGTGCTCAAAAGCGCTGCATGCACATAGAACATATCGCCTAAAATTGCAGTCAGAGCCCGGACATATAGCACCTCGTAAGCAAGACCACAGCATCCGGAAAACATCGCCAGGATTGTTAGTATCCCGGTACCGGATGTCCTGTTTCCGATTTGTGATTCGCGTTTTTTCACTATTTGGAGTCTTTTCTTTTGCCTTCCTGTTGCCTACTCGGAGTCGAGGACTCGTTTTGCAGGAATGACTGTTGAATTTTCTGTAGAGTTTCGAGGTCTTCTTTGGCACTGTTATAAATCATTAACGCCTTAGCGTTAAATTCTTTCGGTACGTTAGGGTCCAAGTGTGGCTGATAAAGTTCAACACGCCGGCGATAATAACGGGTACCTTCCGCAAGTAATTTATTAATCGCTGCGTAATCTTGTTTTTTCTTTAGGATATTGATTGTTTGGATATAAACGCCAAGAAAGGATGGTTCTATTGAGCGGTGTTGTTCGTAACAGGCTAACATCTTTTCATCGTTGCCTTGTCTTAAATAGCAAATACCAAGAAGTAATCGTGCTCTACTATAGGGGTCTATTTGCAAGGCCTGTTCAAGAAGGTGCTGGTTATGCTCGACACTTCCACCTGCCTTGAGAGACTTCATGGCCTCCTGAAGTAGCAAATTGTCTGCAGGAGGGTCACAAGTGCTAAGTGACGCATAGCTGCGCAGCACCTTCTGGGCCCACATCAGTTCTTGATGAAACACAAGCAAAAGTACTATCGTTACGCCGTAAACGATAAGGTTAGCGTAAAGCAGCTTATGTTTAATAGGAGGCCAGAATCGACTCGCCTGCATAGATATAATCTCCTACATTTACGTGAACTTTTAACCCGGGCGTATGTTCAAAACAGATGTCGACCTGTGAACCCCAGGTTATCATTCCCATTTTCTGACCTTTTTTGACCTCTTGGTCCTCTTGAATCCATGTCAATATATTTCCTACCCAATAATCTGCGATACGAATGACGTATAGGTAAGTTCCTCTAATATCTTTAAAGACGGTAGTCTCACGAGCACTCTTAAGAATATAATCACCATGTTCTTCGATTGAAAAGGGGTCAAGCCCCAACAATTTCTTAACGGTTACCAGCCCGGGTATCATTGCGGTTAAAATTACGGCCTTTTCCTGTTCTGTCATATCCATATGCGGGCCATTGAAGATTGTTTGTTTAACAAAGGTAGCGTCGATAGGCACACGATTGATATGGACGCTTTCTGTGTTCATATATATTCCGATGAGGTAAGCGTCTTTGATTGGTTCAGCCAGGTCGCACTTTGTTAACTGCTCGAGCGGGATGGCGACACCTTTTTTAACGACTTCGGGTATGATGCCATCCTTTATTTTTTTGACATAAAGTACGGTGCCGTCGGCTGGTGATACGATGTTGTTGCCGGTGGGTATCTGACGCTGTGGGTCTTTAACTAAGGCATGATACAAATGGTCGGTAACCACCGAGAGTCGAAGCAGCAACACGACTAGGACAAACACGGATAAGCCAATCACTAAAGTCAGCCAACCTATCCATCGTTTTGTATATTTTTTCTGAAGCTGTCCTTCCATTATTCTTTTTTGAATTTTCTATAACGGTTTTTGTATGCGTGGAATTCCAGCAGAGGTAAATCGTCAGTGTTTACTTTGTTGACATCAGCAATATAAGATTCCAGGGCCTTGTTATCTCTTCCACAGGTCTTTTGCACAACAGGGATAAGTTGTAGCAGATAAGAATGATATTCTTTTGGCTGGTCCTCACGAGCGATTTTGTGCTGCTCCAGCCTTTCGTCGACATTCATAGGCTCTTTACAGGCCAGGATTAGAAAGGATTTGTAGTATTCATCCATGGTTAACTTCGACAAGTCGAACTCATAAACATACGGGAAAGTACCCTTAATAGTATTAAGAGCGATTTTGTAGTCTTCTTCGGTGACTTCATAGCGAGGGAACCATTGAGATAATATTCCGTCTTCACTCAGAATGCTGTAAATAGAATTGTAGAATTCTCTGGTAAAAAGGGCAGAGGTTTCAGGGCTGCTTAATTCTATTTCCGACACTATGACATCATATACTTTTCTTGTATGGGCGACATGGATGCGCCCGTCATTGATTATGATATGTAACTTTGGATTGTTAATGACATCGCCGTTGTAAGAGTGAAATATGTTCTTGTTAACTTCGATTATGAGTGGATTGATTTCGACGCAGTCAATTGATTCAACAGCAGGGTGCATTGTTGCGGCCCTGATAGTCCAGCCGCATCCAAAGCCAATGTTTAAAACGTTGGATGGTTTGTTGTGGACAAGCACCGGAATATGACCCAATAAACTTTGATATGCCGTGAGGTCACCTGAAGTCCCTGATTCGACTTTGCCGTTGGTTCTTAAAAGCATGCCGTTGCTTGTTCCGGCTACGGTAACTTGACCGTACACATTGTCCTTAAGGAATCTTAGATGATGTAATTCTCTTTTCTGCCGCTCGAGAAAAAGATGGGCATCTTCTTTGTCGTACATTGTTCCGGTATAGTACACGCCGCTGTAGACATGGTTGGGCTTATAAAGGCCGGCGAAAGCAACGCCGGTCAGAATCAGTATCAATACAAACACTGCGGTCGTTCTGCGTAGCACAAGAGAATATTTACAAAAACAATACAGGAACGCAAAAGCAACGAATATATAAACACCGGCCGCGACGAACGAGCTGATAAATATCCCCAATGCCGGAATGATGATGAAACCCGCACAGAAAGAACCCGCGAGGGCTCCTAAAGAGTTGGCTGCATAGAGCTTGCCAAAATCTATTGCAATATGGCGTTCGGACACCTTGACAGCGCACAAACTTGGTAGTGTCATACCCATCAATATCGTCGGTACCAGCAAAAGTGCAAAGCAAAGTGAACCCAGTGTTATCATAAAGGCATAATAACTATCTGTTCCGTAATAGATTTTCAAAAAAACACTTTCTACATAAGGAAACAGAACGGTGACGATAACAGCCGTTCCACCAAGGCACAGTTCTATGGTGCTGAAGAGCAGGACCTGATTTCGAATTCTTTTGAGGAATTTATCGTAAAGCAGGCTGCCTATGCTCAAGCCCAGCAGAAAAGTAACCACAACAATAGCAAAAGCGTATAAACCACCGCCGTAGATTAATCCCCAATGCCGGATCCATACCACTTCCAGTACCAGAGCAGCAAAACCGGACAGAAAGAAAAGAAAAGAAACGACTTTTAAGTCAAGTTGTTTTGGCAAGTTCTGGGCTGTGGCAGTCTCAGGCATGGTGGCTCGGCTGATTTCGTCGAAATCTTGGGGATGGTTGACAGCTTCTGTTGCCGACTTTTCGAGACCTGCATCGGCTTTGCGGAAGAATAAAAACACAAGGATTCCGGTAAAGGCGTTGAGCATAGAAGCCACGAGTGAAGTGCGGAAAAATCCAATCCTGGGAGCCAGAAAGAAAGCTGCAAGCAGCATACCTAAGGATGCACCAAGCGTATCTATCCAGTAACATCGGCTTACACTTTGCCCTACGAGTTCCTTGCTTCTGTGGTAGAGTTGAACAATACAAGGAAAAGCGACACCAATCAGAAATGTAGGTGCTATAAGTACACAGCAGGTCAGTAGAAAAAGTATAACCCTGATTCCAAAAGTTGTTTGTTCGCCTATAAAGCTGAACAGATAAGACTGTAATCCGTCAATCCCTTTGATTGCAAAGAGTGTCAGAATACAGATGATGCCGATGATAAACTGCAGCCAGACGAGGAATCGAAAGGGTCGGTTCCTGGATTCGAGTATTTTACCTGCGTAAAGACTTCCAAGAGCCAGCCCACCCATAAATACCGCCAATACACTGCTGGTCGCAAGGGCTGTGTTTCCAAAAACGTAAGACAATTCTCGGCTCCACACCAGCTCATACACAAGTGAGCTGAACGCTGTGCAGAACAGGGCAACAAGAAGGATATTTCTTTGTACTTGCTTGCTTAGTGTGCTTTGCATTATATATTTGCATCTCCATATAAGGAATTAGGAGTTGGCTGTACTTATCTTTCTTATATTGGGGACAGTATAACAAATATAGCTAATGATGACAAGTAGATTTTCAGTAATCAAAGCAGCAACATAACCAGAACAAACACAGATAAGCCAATCACTAAAGTCAGCCAACCTATCCAGTGTTTTGTATGTTTTTTAGGAAGGTGCCTTTCCATTATTCATTCCTGAATTTCCAGAACCGGGTTTTTAATGCGTGGAATTCAAGTATTGGTAAATCGTCGGTGTTCACTTCATTCACATCTGCAATATGGGCGTCCAGGGCCTCGTTATCTCTGTTGTATGATTTCTGTGTAAGACGGATGAAGGATAAAAAATGGGAGCTATATTCGTTTGATTTGTCTTGAAATTGAGCTGCACACTGCTGTAGCCTTTTATTAATGTCGATAGGTTTTTGACTGCCTATGACTAAAAAAGTTTTATAAAATTCGTCTTCGATGCCCCTAACCTTTGACATATCGAATTCGTAAGCATAAGCGAAGATATCTTTGATAGTTTTAACGGCAATTTTATAATCTTTTTCGGTAACATCAGGGAACCATTGACACATCAGGCCGTCTTCGTTCAAAATATCGGCTACACAACTGTAGAATTCCCTGGTAAAAAGCGCCGAAACTCCGCTAAACCAAAACTCCGGTGGTTCCGAAATTATCACATCATATTTCTTCTTCGTATAAGATACATAGTTGCGGCCATCGTTGATTATAGTATGAACCTTTGGGTTGTTAAGAATATCGTCGTTGTAAGGATAGAACACATTCTTACAAGCTTCAACAATAAGCGGGTTAATTTCAACAGAATCAATGGATTCACTAAGAGGATATGTGGCAACAGCCAACACTGTCCAGCCAGCCCCCAAGCCGATATTAAGTACATTGGCAGGTTTCTCGTGAACAAGCATTGGAATGATGCCCAGCATAGTAAAGTGAGACCGGGTGTCTGAAGTGGTTGATGAATCAATCCTGCCATCGTTGCTTAGAAATATGTTATCCCCTTGCCCATAGGCGGCTACTTGACCGTATACACCTTCCTTAAAAAATCGCAGCAGATTAAAGGCGACCTTTTGAATTTTAAAGTAATTCTCGTATCCTAGCTCCCCGGTTGGGGGACCAGAGTAGAATACTCCGTTGTAAAGATGATTGGGCTTATGCAATCCAGCAAAAACAACTGCAGTCAGTATTAGTATCCCGATAAGGTAAGCAGATGCCTTACGCAGCGCAAACCGGGACTTAGAGAAACAGTACAGAAATGCAAAAGCAATGAATGTATAGATAATGCCTGCAGCGAAAGAGCTGCGGTATATCCCCAGTGCCGGGATAATAATAAAACCTGTGCAAAAAGAACCTGCAAGAGCCCCAAAAGAGTTAACCGCATAGAGCTTGCCAAGGTCTACTGCAACGTGGCGGTCTGATACGCTGATAGCACACAATGTTGGCAATGTCATGCCCATAAGCATAGTTGGAATCAGCAAAAGTACAAAGCAAAGTAAGCTCATGATTATGAAAAAGACATAAAAATTATCTACACCATAGTAGATTTCCAGAAAAGCACGTTCCATATGTGGAAACAGGGCTGTAATGATAACTGCAGTTGCGCCAATGCAAAGCTCTATCACACTGAAAAGTAAGACTTGATTTCGGATTTTTTTGAGGAACTTGTCGTAAAGCAGACTGCCTAAGCTCAAACCCAGCAGGAAAGTAACCACAACAATAGCAAAAGCGTGTAAGCCATTTCCGTATATTAATCCCCAATGACGAATCCAGGTGATTTCCAGAATCAGCGCAGAAAAACCGGATAGGAAGAAAAGGAACGAAATAATTATTATGTCGAACTTTTTAGTTGGCTCCTGACCTGGTATGACAGATTCCACCGGTAGTTTTTTGAAATCGATGTCGGCTTTCCGGAAGAATAGAAAAACAAGGATTCCTGCAAAAATGTTGAGCGTAGAAGCCACGAGTGAAGTGCGGAAGAACCCAATCCTGGGAGCCAGAAAGAAAGCTGCAAGCAGCATACCTAAGGATGCACCAAGCGTATCTATCCAGTAACAGCGACTTACACTTTGTCCTACAAGGTCATTGCTCGTATGGAAAAGTTGAACAATACATGGGAAAGCAACGCCAATCAAAAAAGTTGGTGCGATAAGAACACTGCAAGTCAGCAGAAAAAGTATAACCTTAATCCCGAAGGTTGCTTGTTCGCTTACGAAAGCGAACAGATAAGTCTGCAATCCAGATACTCCTTTAATTGCAAAAAGAGTTAAAATACAGGTAATCCCGATAACAAATTGAAGTTGTGCAAAGAATCGAAACCGGTGGGTCCTGGATTCAAGTATCTTACCTGCGTAAAGACTTCCCAGTGCCAGTCCACCCATGAGTACCGCCAGTACACTGCTGGCAGCAAGGGCTGTACTGCCAAAAACGTATGACAATTCTCGGCACCACACCAGCTCATAAACCAGTGAGCTGAACGCTGTGCAGAACAGGGCAACAAGAAGAATACTTCGTTGTAGCTCTTTGCTTGGTGTGCTTTGCATTATGTATTTGTATCTCCATAAAGCATTAGGAGTTGCTCGTATTTATCTTTATTTGCGGCAGTGGAGAGTATAACAAGTATAGCTGCTGTTGACAAGTGGAATTTTAGTAATTGAAGTAGCAAACGCCGACTGAATCATTACCAGGCCAGTCGAGCTTAATTGTGGTTGTTGCCGCCTTGTAAACATAAGCAAAATTTCCGGTTGCATTGGCCGGAAATTCTTCGCTGTTACCCACCATTTTCACGGTTGTCGAATCATTAAAAGGATTTTCGGGAAAGCTGCGCATGTATGGCCCTAATCTGTACCCCGCCGTACCGGGAGCGGCTGTTTGCCCTGATTCATTAGATGCTTGTGTTAGTTGTTCCACAAACGTCGTGGAAGAGGGTGCCGCTGATATATTTCCATTAGGATATCCCGGCGGGATGCCTTTGTGCTGGACGGCATATAGCTCGATTCCACTTCGCAATATGCGTAGATTGCTTTTAGCAGCAGTTTCTTTGGCCTGTGTGGCGTGCGATTGAAACTGCGGCACAACGATAGCCGCCAGAATGCCCAGTACAGCTACCACAATCATCAGCTCAATAAGTGAAAGCCCTTTCTTCATCTCTATCATTTATATCCGGCTGTGTATTACTGTAAAGACAGACTATCGGCCTGATTTTCTTATCGGCTTATATAATCCGCTGCTTAATCCGCCTTACGTCTGGCGGGTTAATCTGGCTAAATGCACATTATAGGACTATTGATATCTCAAGAAATGGGCCGGTTTATTTTATTAAAAAGTCGGCAGAAATCTTGCCCGAAAAAAAGAAATAGACTGAGCAAGTCGGTAATTTGGGACAAAAAAAGGTTTGACAATATCTCGGCAATTCTTATATAATAAGGTGTTATGTAAATTTTGCGGCCGTAATTCAGTGGTAGAATGTCAGCTTCCCAAGCTGGACGTCGAGGGTTCGAATCCCTTCGGCCGCTTTTTTATTTTTTGCTTTTTCTTTTGTTTCTGAAAATCAAAAGTCCCAAAGTCCCTAACCCAAGAAGTCCAATCGTAGCTGGTTCCGGAATAGAAGACATATTCGCTGTTATGATTTCCTTCCTGGAATCTCTGAGCAGGAAGTAGAAATCAGAACTATACAAGGAACCGTAAGTATGCCAAATCCCGGAATAAGGAGTTTCAAACTCATAAGCCAGCCCTCCGATCCACTTGTATTGTGTTTCATCAAGTATGTAATATCGCCCTTTATCTAAATAGTTGTACCGCAATTTTTCAATATGGTCGCCCGGCGTAAAGCAGCTATGCCAGATAACGTAATTGTCGATTGGTATTCCATTGTACCTGGTACATACATTGCCTAACGAAGCTGGCTTACATGCGGCCAAATAATCCCAACAGCAGTCATACCACGGTATGTATATTCTCCTTCTGTTTGCAAATCCGACTGCGTGTTCTGAACCTCTTTCAAACAACTTTGGATAGCATGGATGCCCCAGTATGTAGTTTGCTCCACCCAGTAATTTGTATTGTGTTCTATCAAGATAATAATATTGTCCCTCATCTAAATAATCGTACCAATATCTATCAAGGTAATCTCCCGCTTTAAGATTATCATGCCGACTACGCGAGTTAAACCAGCCGCAGCCGTCATGCCTGCTGCTCATGAATTGCTTGGGACTGCCTGAATACATGCTGTTGACGAGTCTATTTATGTCAAGAAACCGGGAAGCATCCCGGCAATTAACGCATGTGGGATAGGCACAATCTGAATTAACAAATTCTGCATTAACTCTGACTGCTAAGCAAACTAATAAAAGAGCAGCTAATCCGCCGATTCTAAGTTTTCTGCCGAATTGATGAGTGTCCGCGAAGGCGTTTAGCAGTCGCCGGAACGGCGATACAAAATATTTGGCCTGCGGTTTTACCGCAGGTTTCGGCTGTGCTCTGTATCTTTGTAGCTCTACACCGGCTGTTTGAGCAATTGCACTTTTATCATCCTTGATTGTGCCGGGCATTGTAAACTCTCCTTAGTTAAAAATGCCCTAATTGCTTTGGGTACTCAGCGAAGTTAAGCTGCTGAGAATCAATCCATTTATTATAATTATCGGACTACTTTAAACAATAATCAACAGGTTTTTTAAAAAATATCATATTTTTATCGGGCCTTTGGGAGCTGCCCTTGCGAACCCGCGGTTTACCCGGACGGAGCAATCTTACACTTAGCCCACATTAGCTGGTCGTAAGATATGAAAATTAACAAGAAAGCTGTTATTTTTACCCCGTTAGAGAGAAAGCTCCGTCTTTTGGGCGGACTTGCCCGTCCACCGTGTAGTGGGCTAAAAACTCCATAGAGGGCGAAGCCTCACCCGAGCTTTCTCCGCAAGGAGTCCCTATGACTAACGGGGTTATATTTGCTTAGCGATTGTTACTGATATTTGTTGGTATGTTTGCTTTGTTGATTTGTGTAGGGCTTTTTCAATCTAACCTTATTCCCTGCTGCTGGAGCCACGTTTTAAGGTCCCCCATCTCGTTATCAAAAATCTCGTTGTCGTAGTCTTCTTCCAGTTTATTGATGATGCCGGCCAATTCCGGCTGTTCCTGCACGACCTCGGATAATCTCTTTTCAAACTCATCGCTGATAATCATCAATTCATCATGTTCTGTATGTAGCTGCAAAATTGCACACAGCCGTCTGATTACCGTTTCTATGCACCTGGGATTGCGGCCATGAACATAAGCAGGCACGGTCGCCACGATGCTGGCCATACTTATATCATGTGCATTACAGTTGGTCATCAGGTATGTAATGAAGCTTGCGGGGCCTTCATAGTTCGTAAATTTTACGCCGGAATTTTGAAGTGTCCCTTTGAGTTTTTCATCCGAAACCGAGCAAAACAGCCACGGCTCGCGGGTATGGGGCACCAGGCCGGAAATGCTGCCTATAAAATAAATCTCTTTAACGCCGAACTCTTTGCACAAACTGAAAATACATTCGGCAAATTCGGCCCACTGCAAGTTCGGTTCTTTGCCCGAAAACAATATTAGTTCACTTTTTTCGCTGTAGAAAAACTCATTTTTAGGAATCTCAAAAGACTTTATCAGGCCGTCTTGAACTATCGCGTGAGGGCGGAATAGCGCTGTTATTTCCATTGAGCCGGGCAGATTATAGATATAAAACGCCTCCGGCTTGATTTCGGCAAATTTCTCGGCTGACAGCTTCTCAATCAGTAATTGTATTGTTCCGGTAGAGACATCGCCGCCGTTCATCCAGCCGGAAAGGCCGAGTAATAGCCGGGGATTACTTAAATTCGGCCTTTTGAGGATTTTTAGCTTGTCAGACGCCATATTGTCCTTTCGTTCCGGAGTTTCTTACTTCTTTTATTAAATATCGGCTGTTCATGCCAGACAAATTTCACAATTTAGCTGTGAAACCCGCCGAAGCACATCTGCGAAGGCGGGTGAATAGGTTAGGGCGAAGCGGGGGGCGGAGTCCGCCACACTACATTGTCATCCCGACCGAAGCCCCCGTGTCTTCTGTCGAAGACAGAAGCGGGGGCGAAGTGGAGGGATCTGTTTAACGAACTCCTTGTCATCCGCTGCCCTCCGCGGGTCATCCGCAGACCTCTAGGAGTCGTCCGTAGAACCTCAAAACCTCATTATTGACCAAAAACGCACTTTTGAAATTATTCAGGGGGATTTTAGCCACAGATTTGCACTGAATTAAAATTTCTCGGTTGTCGGTAGTACGTTGACGTTTAGTGTGGCAAACCTTACACCTGGGAATGAAGGTGGCCCTGCATTTAATTTTACTACTTCTGCATCCTGCAAGCAAGCTCAGGCAGATCAATATGCTCGCAAGGCATTTCATCGATTCAACTCCCCAACGCTGGCGATCACTTGCCGAAAAGCTTAGATGCACAGACTTTCAGATTTAAAAAACTTAATTGGCCCCATTGATTTAAACTGATTTGAAACACTACTTTTCGGTCAAGTGAATTGCCTTGTTAGGTGTTTTATACAGCAAATTATCTGTCTTTCCGAATAAATAGATATCCAGTATAAAGAGCTGCTCCAACAAGTGTCACAATGTAAGAAAGAATCCAGTAGTAAACAGTCGCTAAAAAAAGTTGTCGAGCACCTGAAAATTGTATGTTCGGTAACAGAAAAAGGGCTGAAAATGAAACTGGTATTATGATTGTATGCAGAATAATATTTTTAATTTTTAAATAATTTAATAATGGATGCACAGCCGCTAGAAGAATTGCACTGATAAAAATAATATAACCATTTTGAAAAATAATACCATCTACAATATTGATGATAACATGCAATGCACCATAAGTTAAGAGTATTGTTATGGCTAATATTACTAATTTTTTCATTTTTCACCTACATTTGTGAGCCTGATGTGTGAGTTCTTGGAAGAATATTTAAGTTTTAAAATTCTTTTAGAATCATGATTGGAGATGCTTGTAAAGACATCGTGCAATCAGATTAATATCCGAACCATCAGTGCACTTATATTTTTCCTTTTTTAAATATTGAAGAACTTCAGATTCCTTTTTCTCTTTTAGTTCCAAATTTGATCGGTAGAGTATATAGCGAAGTTTTGAACTTAATTCGTTGGTCAAATCGATTTTTTTCTTTAATCGATTATAGCTATTTAAAATATTGGATTCAATTATTTCCTTTTCTTTCATTATGTTTTCGAATTTTTCGCTAAACTCACTAAACTCGATTTTATGGCCACCAATTCTTAATGATGAGATTGTAAAAAAAAGTTCATTTATCGGTGCTGGTTTTGAAGAAGCAATCTTACTGTTTTCTGAACAAAAGATTGATTGTTTAGATGAATTATCGGAAACAATTCCCTCGAGAAAACACCAAGCCCGTTTTAATGATTTTTTCGACCAAAGTATAAGAGTGTAATTTCTAGAAAAGTAATAGTCCAATTTTCCAAGTTCTTGTTCAAAGTAAAACTGCTGTTCAGATGATCGAGGAAATTGTGGTAATGATGTGTAATCATACCATATATCAAAATGGTGCATCATATAGGCAAGTTGGTGAATATCATTTGCTACTAACTGTGTATTTTCTTCTCCAATTGTTTTCAACAAGTAGATTAGTAGTAACTCACACCAATGATAAATATTCTCATCATTGCGAAGATTTATTCCAGATTGTGTGCTGAGAGCATAATTTTTTGCAATTTCTGATAGTTTTAAAAAAAGCGTTGGGCAAAGTATCACTTCAGAAAAATCGACGCTGTTGAATACATTTGGACTGCTCCCCATAGCCATCATACACGCTTGGATAATAAATCTTATAACACCATGAAATTGAATGTTCTTCGGGTCTGGTTGCTTTTTATTTTCCCATCGGTGAGAAACCATTAGTACAATACTATTTACATTTGGCTTTTTTAATATTTGACAATCCTGATATCTTGGAAAGCCTCCAACCTTCATCAAATCGAATATGTTGACCACATTTAATGTCATATTTTCGTTCTTTATGTCACTCATTATTAAAATTTTCTTATTGTTTGAAACCTATGCTCAACAACCATCTTGCCCTTACACATAACATGATAATCAGCAGGCTTGAAAAACGCAGCTTTTCAAGACCGCTGGATCTACTTGTTAGCTATTATTTGTATCTATAAGCATTATTTTTTGCCATCTTTGTGGTTTATTGGTGTTTTTTTTATGCATAACAATGATTATACAGCCTGTATAACAAGTTCCCGTTGCTTCTTCAATGCTCGTTTAGATTCCGCGTGTGCAACCAAGTTGCACACCCTACCCGGCTACATTTTATCAATCATTTTCTTAACAATATCGTAGTCTCTGCGTCCTGTTGCAAAGTCGTATCCTCCAAGTATTTGCAAAATGAAGCTTTCTAATGGTTTGAATTCATCATAGCCTAGGGTAGAATTTTTCAATTGGTATACAGCTTGGGAAAGTCGCTTAAAAAATGCAAAAGCTTCAGGTTCGTTTATATCTATATTATTAAGAACATAAGCAACCTCATTCATAAATATTTCTAGTGATACCAATAGGCCTTTTAGATGATCTTCATCGAGTCCACTTTCGATGGCATACCATTTATGATTGTTAGGGTCATCGTCGACAGGTGTTCGAATAAATTTACTAAACTCATTAGGATCTAACAACTTTAATGACAACTCATAATCATAGCTTTTGCAAGCTGTGAGAAGAATGCCTATTGCTCCGCGTTTAAATGATCGATACTGCTCTTCAAAATTACGTTTCATTAGATTCTTTCGCTGCTTATTAGGAAACCATACAACCAAAAGATAAAAGATAACACTAACCAGAAATCCGATTGAAAGGCTAAATATGATCGAGTTGCCTGTGTTGAATTGTCGAAAGAAAGAATCTATCCATGTCTCCACGAGTATTGATGGCATTGGCTCATCGCTCGTCTTAAATGCAAGAAGAATACTCAAGATGCTAAGTGTCCACAGTAGTATTGTAGAGGCTTTTAATCGCATTTAAATATCATTATTAGAATAACAAGTTGCCCCCAAACGGGGGTTAACCAGCAAAACTTTCTATCTTTTCGGTGCAAATCTTTTTCGTCAGGCGTTGTAATACTTTTACTCTTTCCGCCGAGTATTCCAACTGCTTTTTTGTGATTTTGTAACCCTTCTTGTAGCGAGCGTCGATCCCGATAAAACGGGACAAGTTCCGGCCTATATAAGTTTTTCGGCAGATGTAAAAGGGATTTCTTCATAAGCTGGGATTATCGCCGATTACAGCCGTATAGTAAAGCAAAAAACAATGCTTCTATATAGCCAGTGTAAACTTGTGCCATAGGTACTTGTCTCGCCATAGTTTTAACGACGGCGGGTCCGTGTTCAATCCGGCGGTATCATTCAGGGGTTGATGGTGATGATCACCCGCTTATACCTCGACAGGGGAGGACTTGCTTTATCCGTGACCCTCAGTATGATATGCGCAGTTTCTGTTTGCTCGACCTTCGGAGCGGTCACAGCAAGGCCAATTGCGTTTTCTGCGACAAAGGTTAATGGCGCTTTGCAGGTTCCCGCCTCGGGATACTGAAACCAGTAGAAACTCAGGCTATCGCCATCCGGGTCGGTCGAGCCGCGAGCGCCCAGCCCGAAGGTTTCGCCGGATCGTACCGTGATTCTGTCGGGATGCTCGAGGCAGGGACTGGGCGGATGATTGGCCCGGTTGTAAGGTTTTGTTGTCCAATCCATTCGGGCTGCAAAGTCGTTTTGGAAATCGTCACGCCAGCGCCAGATAGTTGTTCGAAAGCCCTTGAACGATTTTTTGCCGGCCTTTGTTGCCCGGCCGTATTCGGGAGCTACCGGCGGGGTGTATTCGTCGACTGCGTTGGTCCAGATTGGGCGGGGCTCCGGCTCAATGGGAACGCCGCCGGTGAATCCATTCGGGTCCATCGCCGACAGTTTCGGTATATAGAACTTGTAGCGTCCGCCCCAGCCGCCCCACTCGGGATGCTCTGGTGCGTTCAAACCATTA
>CAZZHL010000005.1:19894-22898 GCA_964653945.1 uncultured Pirellulales bacterium | reverse complement strand
ATTGACGCTGACTTGCAAAATGACCCTGCGGATATACCAAAAATGATTGCCAAACTCCACGAGGGTTTTGACGTTGTAAGCGGCTGGAGAAAAAAAAGACACGATAATGCCATCACCAGATTAATACCTTCAAAAATTGCCAATTGGCTGATTGCTAAAATTACAGGTGTAGAGCTGCACGACTTTGGCTGTACACTTAAAGCATATAGCAGAGAAGCCTTGTCTGAAATAAAACTCTATGGTGAAATGCACCGTTTTATCCCTGCCCTGGCAAGCTGGAACGGAGCCAGAATTGCCGAAATGGTTGTCAACCACAGACCCAGAACCACTGGGGTTGCCAAGTACGGCCTGGGACGTACACTAAAAGTAATATTAGACCTTATCACTGTTAAATTCCTCGGCTCATTTTCCACTAAGCCAATATATATCTTTGGTGGTCTGGGGTTTGCAAGTGCTCTCGGAGCCGTAGTATCCGGCCTGGCAGTGCTCTATCAAAAGTTTATCTCCGCTCAACATTTGTCTATGAACAGAAACCCACTGCTGATTCTAACTGGCGTGTTGATTACGACTACTATTCAATTTATCCTGATGGGTTTGCTCGCCGAGCTTCTGGTCCGCACATATCATGAATCACAGAATCGTCCAACCTACGTCATTAAAAAAATCCTCGAATCGGATTGACGAAAGGGAAAACCGGAAGTGAGCAAAACAATCAGAAAACATAAACCCATAAAATTACAAAGTCCTCAGACGACAGCTCACGACCGTAAAATTGTTTTTCTTGTAATAATAACGATTTTGACGGCGATACCGTTTTTTGTGGGTAAATATATCGAGCTCAGCTCTCCTGGCCCCTTCGATAGCGGCGCTAATGTCTATTCAGCTGCACACATACTCGCCGGTGCTAAAATTGGTGTAGAGGAAAAGCAAAGCGCCAGCATTGGAACGCTATTGGTCAATATTCTGGGAGTATGGCTCTTCGGGTATAACGATTTTGGGCCGAAGCTTGTCCAGGGTATTCTACAAGCTGCCGCATTGATTTTAATGTTCATCGCGATGCGAAAACTCTTTGGGATGTTACCTGCGGCTGTAGGTGTAATAGTGGCTTCAGTTTATCTTTCAGCGCCACTTATCGCAAAGCTCGGCAATGATAAGATGCAATATACGGTTGCAGCTATGGTACTGTCGATGAGCTGCTTTGTTTTGCGTCAGCTCCCTTCGGCAGGCTCAGGACAAGCTGGCGGTAAGTGGTGGTATGCTGTGTTGGCTGGTGCCTTTGCCGGTTGGGCACCGCTATTTAAACAAACAGGCATGTCAGTAATCGGGGCAATCGGCATATTTATTGTGCTGCAGCCGTTGCTTAAACACAGGACCTGGAAGCAAACAGGGACTGATATCCTGCTACTGTCGGCCGGTGCGATAGCAGCGATTGCGCCTTTGTATGTTTGGATAATCAGCTGGAACGTACAAATGACTCTGCCTTATTTATTTGTGTGGCAGACGTTTACAACGTTTCTATCAACAGGTGTGGAAACGGAACAGGTAAAACCAGGATTGGATTACGTTTCTACTGCCTGGGACCTCGTACCCTTTTCACGGCAATGGCCCATAGTATTACGATATTACCGGCTGTTGATACTTCCCATAGCTCTGGCGGTTGGCTCTATCGTAGTCAGAATCTTCAAAATGATTGTTAATAGTTCGCGCAAATCCAAAACCAATAGAGTAGCCGGCTATGACCGATTCGTTTTGCTGTTTGCGGTGTGGTGGGTGCTGGACATGGCGTTTGTGTGGATTAGCCCGCGTTCGTATGAGCAGTATTATCTGCCGATAAATGCCTCAGGTGCTATGTTAGGCGGATATTTGATAGCAGTTTACCACGATAAAAGAAAAACTGCCGTATCCAAGCCAAAATGGACAGCAATTGGGGCGGCAGGACTACTACTGATGATAGTTATGGCGTGGCATATATTTTTCGGCATAGAAAAAAGCCCCCATACCGGAAGGAGCTACGGTAGAAAAACAAGAGGTTATACACAAAGACTAAGCGAGGTTTCTCAGCACCAACAATACCCGTGGGAAGTTGTTGGTGATTATATCCGCACAAACTCCGAACCAACGGACAAGATTTATGTCTGGGGCTGGTTTCCGGGGATATATGTTAAAGCTCAGCGATTTAGCTCTGCCTCGCAGGCATTCTGTATGACCCGAGAACCGCCACAAAAACTGGAGGAATTAATCACCGAGCTGCTGTCCGAATTTAAGCAAGAGATGCCAAAGTTTATTGTTGACTCGCGTAAACGTCACATACCGACGGAAAGGCCACCCTATGAGCTGTGGCCAATAGTGCCAAAAGGCTTTATGGGAATGGAACAAAGCGGATTTTTGCCATTGAACAAGGTTGTAATCGAAGCATACGATAAGGCGTGGAGCAACTGGCTGCGCGAAAACTTCGACGAGGACGAGGCACTTCGATATGAGATACTAAAGCCGTTTAGAGAATTCGTTATGAAAAATTATCGAATAGTCCAAGTGTTTGGGCAGCATGTCTTATTCGAGTTAAAGAGTTATACAGCAAATGAACAGACTCGTCTCGGCGAAGGCTCGCCAAGCCGGAGCGGGATGCAATAATTGCGTACGCCGTCTTTCCAAAGGGCAGCGTAGTAAACGTAATACTCTCTGAAAATCTGTCGCTGCTGTGTAATCAGAGGTTATGCAAAATTGGTCAAGCATTTTAACATAACAAAAGAAGGTTTCAAAAATATTCAAGAAGCAGCTCGGTGGAACCTGTTCCTTCGTGAGTATGAAATAGACAAAATCTTAGGCGAGTTTCCAAAAGAGCATTTTGATAAAGCTTTGGAACTCGGCTGTGGCAGCGGCAAAGATAGCAAATACATAGCACGTTATTGCAAAAAGCTTATCGCGCTGGAATATAACGAAAGCAGATTGACTGAATGTAACGATGAGAAAACGACTTTTGTAATAGGAGATGCCCAGGACCTTT
>CAZZHL010000005.1:0-19794 GCA_964653945.1 uncultured Pirellulales bacterium | reverse complement strand
ACTGAATGTAACGATGAGAAAACGACTTTTGTAATAGGAGATGCCCAGGACCTTTTTCAATTCAGTGACAATGAAATGGACCTGATTTTTTCCAGCAATCTTATCGAACACCTGCCAAACATTGATAAGTGTCTGGCCGAATGCAGAAGAGTTGTCAAGAAAGATGGACTTATAATTCATACAGTTCCAAATAGAACCTGGAAATTTTTTCACCTGTTATTGTACTATCCCTTTGGGATTAAGGTTGTCCTTTGGCGTTTGTTCTCAGAAAATAAATCTATGGTTCTCAGTGAGCTTTTAGGCGAAGAAGCGAATATCGATAGTAGTCTCAGGCCGGTAAACAACTCGCTAATAAGCAATTTATTGCCGAAAACCCACGGCATTTCCGAAAGTCATATCAGGGAATTTATGGTCTGGGCGGAGAAGCGCTGGATAGATAAATTTAAGAGAAATGGCCTGGAAATCGTTGAAATAATTCGATTGCCGTTTTACTTTGGGTGGGGCAACAGTTTTAGCTTTATTCTTAGGTTAGGAAATTACCTGGGCCTATCTTCCAGCACAGCTTTCGTCCTCAAGAAAGTCGCAGATTGATGAGCTACCGCCTACTAATGCTAAATTATGAGTTTCCGCCCATTGGTGGCGGAGCGGGTAACGCACATGTGAATCTGCTGAAGCAATACACTGGCAGCAGTGGTCTCAAGGTGGACGTGTTGGCTTCGGCACCAAAGCCGGGTTTTTTTGTCGAAAAGTTCTCTGAAAATATCGCTATTTACAAGGTTGGACTGCATAAAAAAGATTTGCACTTCTGGCGAAAACAGGAAGTGGTCGAGTGGCTGATGAAAGTACGATTTCATTATCGCAAAATGCTGCGGGAAAATGATTATGATTTAGTGCACGCATTTTTTGGATTTCCGACAGGCTGGCTATGTTATAAAAGTGCAGATAAATTACCCTATATAATTTCGCTGCGTGGCTCGGATGTGCCCGGCTATAACATTCGTTTGGGCCTGGACTATAAGCTGTTGGCAGGTCTTTTTCGCAGAATCTGGTCTTCCGCATCGGCGGTTGTGGCTAACAGCAAAGGTCTGCAAAAGCTCGCTTTGCAGTTCATGCCGGATTTGGATATAAAAGTAATACCGAACGGCATTGACATGGAAAAATTTTATCCATTGGAAAAACATAAGCCGACAAAACCATTGCAGGTGCTTACGGTTTGCAGGCTCATCACAAGAAAGAGGATGGATTTGCTAATCGAAGCCGTGAGCTTCGCCAAAAAATCCGGCTTTGTTATCCAGTTAAATATTGCAGGCAAAGGCAATCTTATGGAAAGGCTTCAGGGATTAACCCGAACATTAGGTGTAGCAGATAGTGTTAATTTTATGGGAAGGGTTCCTGTTGAGCGGATGCCGCAGGTTTACAGGGACAATGACGTTTTTGTTATGAGTAGCGCCCATGAGGGCATGAGCAATGCAATGCTTGAAGCAATGTCGTCAGGGCTGCCGATTATTACAACTCGTTGCGAGGGTGTTGAAGAGTTGATAAGTGATAATGGGATTGTGCTGGAGAGAGCCGAGGCGAGTGAGATTGCTACAGCAATCAGGAAATTGGCTGGCGATGAAGAGACTTATAAAAAAATGTCAATTTCTGCAAGGAAGCGGAGCGGGCAATTTAGCTGGCAGTCTGTGGCTGAGGGATATTTGGCTTGTTATGACAGTATTACAAGAGGAACAATTGATTAATATTGAAAAATAGAATGAGCAGGCGTAAAGAAAAAAAGTTTAGGTCGAGAGCGGTTAAACATGAGCCAAAAGGTGTGCGTGCTGATTCGGTTAGTCAGATAGAACTTGAGGGAGTTGCCAGGCGGTCCGCAGGATGCCTGACGGCAGAAAAATACTTCGAGTTTTTTTTGATAGTGGTGTTTCTGGCATTTGGTATCTACCAGTCGGTCTTGTATTTTGGCCATAAGCTTGTACCCAATTCGGATTTCCCTGCCATTATCGGTGTCGGCCATAAACTGTTATCCTTTCAAATTCCCGAAGATTTCAAGCAAACGCCGGTGGTTGGCCTGTTGCAGGCGTTGCTTTCCCATTTGGTAGGTGGGCAGTATCCTGAATTGACCGCTGGCTGGCTGCTCAACGCCATATTGCATCCGCTTAATTTAATCTTGTTTTGGCTGGTTGGCAGAAAAATTATAGGCAAATCTGCTCTTTGGTTTGCCGTCATTGCTATACTGAACTATTGGGTAATATACATGCTCATAGAGCCTCTTAAAGAAACGTCGTTGTTGTTTTTTTCGCTTCTGACGTTTTATCTTATCTTTAAGCGCTCGAATTGGAGCTATCTTCTCGCATCAATAACAACGATGGTGCGATATGAAGGTGCGGCACTGATTATGGCTGCATTTGTGATGGATATGATATATTGCAAAAGCAGGCGGGAGCGGATTCGCTCCTTTTTGTATTCGGCACTGGCGACCATACCTTTGGCACTTTGGATGCTGGGCACCGTTCTGTCCTGGGAGGAAGGGACAACACATTATTTAAGTGTGTTGTTTAAAGGTGGTTTCTCGGAAGGGTTCGCTGAACCTGCTGCCGAAAGGACTGGTGTGGTCAAGCACATGCAGCTACTTTGGCTGGTGGGGTTTCGTCCTTTGTTTATGCCGTATATTGGCGCCAGCAATGATTTTGTGCAAATGTTATGGAAGCTAAGTAAGATTGTTGCCGTTGTTGGATTTTTCTTTGGCTCTGTTTATGGATTGTGCAAACGTCAGTGGAATATATTGGCCTTGCTCATATTTTTTGTGCCCTACTTCTTGCTTCATGCGCGCTATCCATATCCTATTCAAAGGTTTCATTCTACTATTTTCTGGATAGCCCTGCTGCTCTGCTGGTTTGGTTTGCAGAGTGGCTGGAAACTCATCGATGGCAAGGGGCGGATTCCCAAGGGTCTGTTACTTGCATTACAGGTCTTGGTGGCGATAGTATCAATTATTTGGCTTGTTTCCATTATTTCATACCTGCCTGAAGCTTCTCGCTTCAGCCCTAAGTCAGCTTCTCTGCCTTATGTGGCGATGTCACTTGTAGGACTTATTTTCGCCGGGCGGATTTTCGTTTATAGCCCAAGACACATTTTGCGTGAGCTTTCTATATTGACGTTTGTTTGCTTAATCATCGTGTCTAATCAGTTTGCGCTTGCCGGCCTTGTTGGTGATGGCCAGGCAGATAAGGAGTTCAAGCTATTGGCGGATTGGTACATTGCCAATGCCAAGCCGGGAGAAAAAATGCTCTCCACGTTGCCGCATGTCGTGAGGTTATACGCTCCGAAGCACAAAGATTCTTTGCTCCAGGTCGGAGATATTGAGGCTGACAATCCTTCTGATTTTATTAAGAAATGTTATGAAGAAGATATTACCTACGTTGCCTGGGATTCGAGGCTTGGACTAAATCCTGGAAATGAATATTATAAGTTTTGGGGTCTGAAGAATATCGCTATACTGGCTCAGCCGAAAAATATCGGGCCGTATGAGTTCATTACACAAATCCGTGCGAATAAAAGACGCTTTATCTATATCTTTCGCTTACATAAACCATCCGAGCTTGTGGGACAAGAACCATCAAGCAAGTAAGTGTATAGCGTACAGTATTTCTTTTCCTATCTGTTCTGCTATCTGCTATCTGCCGAAATGAACCTCGAGTGCTTTATTGTCGTAAGATTATGGAGTTTAAGAAGTTGCAATTTCATAACAAATTGCGTAAGATTGCGGTTTTAGTAGCTGATGCTATGCAGTGAATCAGTTGATATACGAAAGCAAAGGGCGCTGACAGCGGAAAATATATGTGTGGTATAGTTGGTTTTAACTGGCAGGACAGAGAAGCTGTCGAAAAGATGGCCCAGGCCGTCAGGCACAGGGGCCCTGATGATGAAGGATTCTATATAGACGGCAGCGTGTCTTTGGGGCATAGGCGGCTTTCCATTATCGATACCTCCCAAAAAGGTCACCAGCCTATGAGTTTCGAACATCTGGTCATAGTATATAATGGAGAAATATACAACTTCAAGCAGTTAAGAGAAGAGCTGAAGTCCAAGGGATATAACTTCAATTCTGATACAGATACCGAGGTCTTGCTCTATAGCTATCATCAATGGGGGCCGGCCTGCGTAGAAAAATTCAACGGGATGTGGGCCTTTTGTATTTATGACAAGCAAAAGAATACGTTTTTCCTTTCGAGAGACCGATTTGGTATAAAGCCCCTTTATTACTATTTTGACGGCAATAAATTTATTTTCGCATCCGAGCTTAAAGCAATCAGAAAGCACAAATTGAATTTCAATGTCAGCACTACGGCCTTGAACTTCTTTTTTTATCAAAAATATATCGGCAGCGACCTGACTATATTTGAGAACTGTTACAAGCTAAGACCTTCTGAAAACCTGCTGTTCGACCTTAACAGGAAGGAGCTTGACCGGGCAAAGTACTACAATCTTGAACAGGAAATATCCATCTGTCGGGACAAGCCGCTTGAGGAAAGACTTGAGTCGATTGAAGGCATAATCATCGACGCGGTTGAAAAAAGACTTGCTGCCGATGTGCCGGTGGGGAGTTTTCTCTCCGGCGGAATCGACTCATCTCTGATATCCGCCATTATCAGCAAGAACCATAAGGATTTTGATACCTTTTCAATCGGCTTCAAGGATAAATCTTACGATGAGCTGAAATACTCGAAACTGGCATCAGAATATATTAAGACTGCGCATCACTATGATTTCCTGGAGGTTGATGAGGACATCATTAAATTTATAATGGAGAATCTGGATGAGCCGTTCGGCGATGCATCTGTGCTGCCGACCTACCTGCTGTCAAAAATAACCAGGCGTAAGGTTACAGTCTCCTTATCCGGCGATGCCGGCGACGAGGTCTTCGGCGGCTATGACAGTTATAAGGCGTACAAGCTCGCCCAGTATGTGCCGATGGCCGTGATAAGATTATCGAAATATCTGATTAATCTGCTGCCTCCATCGGATAAAAAACTGGCTTTGACCTTTAAGATGAAGAGATTCGTAAGAGATTTCGACTCTGACGTAAACAGAAGGCACTTAAACTGGATGGCAACTTTTAACGAGTCGCAGAGGCAAAAGCTGCTTAACGATAATTTTGTAAATGCTGACTCTCTTATTGACTGTAACCGCGAAAAAAGCTTTCTTTCGATACAGTTGAATGATATTCACAATTATCTTGCGGAGGACATTCTCAAAAAGGTGGACCTGGCGTCGATGCTCAACTCGCTCGAAGCGAGAGTGCCTTTTCTTGACTATCGGCTGGTTCCTCTTGTTTTGTCTTTGCCTGAAAAGTACAAAATCAGGAATTTTACGACGAAATGGCTCCTGAAAAGAATTGCTTCTAACTATTTGCCGAAAAAGATAGTCCGCAGGGCCAAAAAAGGGTTTACCGTTCCCATTATCCAATGGCTCAGGAAGAGTGATTTAATAAAGGATTTTTTAACTAACCGCAGGTATTATGAACATGGTTTGTTAAACTATGATTATGTTCAACAGCTGTTCGATGCCCATATTAAGAAGAAAGAGGACAATGCAAGGCACCTATGGCTGGTCTTCGTATTTAATTACTGGTGGAACAAAAATGGGTGAGAAGAAAAACATTGCCTTTAATTTCGGTGAGAATTGGCAGCGCTTCTCCAAAAGCTCACTGGACAACCAGAAATTCGAAATGGCATCAAGCTCACTGGACCAGTTGATAGGTCGAGAGAAAGTAAGAGGCAGTACATTTTTGGATATCGGCTGCGGCAGCGGCATATTTGCTATTGCCGCTTCGTTAGCAGGGGCACAAAAAGTGGTTGGCATTGACATATCCAAAGATAGCATCGAAGCATCCATTAGTAACAAGAAAAGGTTCGCAAATCAAAATGCTATAGAATTTTTTCATAAATCAATATTCGATGATAATATTTCGCAAATGGGCAAGTTCGACATTGTGTACTCATGGGGGGTTTTGCATCATACAGGCAATATGTACAAGGCGGTTGATATAGCTTCAGAGCTTGTGGCACCCCAATCATTATTTGTGATTGCCATTTACAATAAACATTGGTCCTCTGGTGCCTGGAAAGTGATAAAGCGGTTTTATAACGCTATGCCTAAATTTGTTCAGTGGCTTATGATATGGATTTTCTATCTTATTATCGCCATGGCCAAGTTGATTGTTAGTCGCAAAAATCCTTTTAAAAAGCGCAGGGGCATGAGTTTTTATTGTGATGTTATAGACTGGATTGGCGGCTATCCGTACGAATATGCCACCGGTGAGGAGATAATAAACCATCTGGAAAAGACGGGATTTAAGTGCATCAAATACGTGAAACCGCCTTTACCTACGGGTTGTAACGAATTTGTATTTTTGAAGGCATGAGGCAGGCCGGGCGGTTGGCACAGAGTTTTGATGGAAGAATTGTGAGTTGCTTGAGAACAGTTTTAATAATACAACTTGGCTTGGAAAGGTATACGCCCTGCAAAGGAGCAGATATATGGCTGATGTGGCTTTAACAAAAGAAGAAACAATAAAAATGTATCAGACTGAGTTTGAATACAAGGGTAGTATGATATCAAAAGTTGTTTTAGATATAGCTAAGCCGTATATTAAAGGTCATTCATATCTTGATGTAGGCGCTGGTGACGGTGCGTTAATAAGAGAGTTTGATAAATCCAGAATCGGCAGAAAAAGACATATCTCTGGTATAGATTTAGTGCCGAAAAGCAAAGATGTTGTACAAGGCGATTGTACTGACTTAAAGTGGCCGGATTGTCAGCTTGATGGTGTATTCTGCACGGATGTTGTCGAGCATTTGAGAGATGATTATTTAACGAAGTGCATCAAGGAAGCCCATAGGGTGCTCAGAAAAGGCGGTTATTTGTTTATCACAACTCTTAACAACGAGGATATAGAGAAGAGAATTATTGCTTGTCCGGCTTGTGCCAAAAAGTTTCATCCTTATGGCCATTGCCAGGTATTCAACCGAAGGCGCATGGCTGAAGTTCTTAAGGGTTTCAAAATAGTAAAAATTAAAGAACTTAATTTGGGCTTTATCGCCGCGTTTGGAATGCCCGCCAAGATTTTCTACCGTTTGAAATTACACAAACTTGTTTCGGCGGCGAAGCTGACAAGCGATTTATATGTAATAGCGCAAAAGACAGGGGAAGGTTAGGGATGGATAGGAAAAAAGTATACATTAGCAGGATATGACCACACGCGCAAGACAATTAGTAAAACTTCTTATCAGAATTCTAATCACAGCGGGATTGCTGGTATTCGTATTCAGCCGAATTGATATTCAACAATTCTGGCAAACTGTAAAAACAGCAAGGTGGGGATTCCTGATAGCTGTTTGGGGGCTAGCCATAATAATTTTCGTGCTTAACTCGGTGAATATGCAGCGTATTTTGAGAAAGCAGGACTGTAATGTTGGTATTTTGACGATATTTGGTGCAAGCGCAGTTACGTTCCTCTACAGCATGGTTATGCCCGGGATGTTGAGCACGGGCGTAAAATGGTATATTCTCAAAAAAGATACCGGAAAGGGAAGCAATGTCCTCAGCAGTATGCTGTACAACCAGCTGATAATGATGTTTGTTGTGACCGTATCTGGACTGGTAGCGCTTATAATAACAAATCCGACTGCTATATTAACTAATACAAAAAACCGCTGGTTGTTGCCTGCTGTTTGCGGGATGTTGCTGGTAGTTATAATAATAGTTTTTTTACTACTGTTAAACCACCGAACAGGCGGAAAAATTGTTAAAATTTGTGGCTTTTTATTAAAGCTTCTTCCTGCCAAGATACGCCAAAAAGGTGAAGAAATACCGGAGCAAATTGCAATCTTCCAAACGGTTGGTTGGAGATTCCACTTTGCTATTGCATCCATTGACATAATCTCAAATGTAATTGGCATCTTTTTCATATATGTTCTTTCCGCCAGGGCAGCGCATATAACAGTTCCTGTTGGGATATTTGTATGGTTATGTTCGGTTATCTACCTTCTGGAAAGGTTACCAATTTCGGTTGCTAATCTTGGCGTTAGAGAGGTTACATTTGTTGGAGCACTGGCTTTATATGGTGTGGATGCGTCGTCAGCCCTGTTAATGTCAATGATATTCTTTACCATTACAATCCTTATGGCGATTATTGGGGCGTTTTTTCAGTTATACTGGGCATTCCAAAGGCCGGAAAGAACCGTGCAGAGGTAAAGGCTGGGTTAATTACACCCATTGTATATTTTATACGTAGTTCTAACAGGCGTTGACCTGTTTTTTTGACGCCGGTGATAAGATGGCAAAATTTTTTCAAATTTTACTTGAAGACCGAAAAGTAATCTGATATGAGCTTTATAACTTGCTCTTTGAAAATGATATAGTCTGACTGCAGGTCTCAAAGCCGTTGGCTTTGGGATAGTCAAACGGGAACGCGGTTAAAAGCCGCGACGGTCGCGCCGCTGTAAGCGTCTGTTCCGACTAGGCTACGGCAAGCTACGCCTTGACGAGCACTAATCGGAAATCCAAGAGGCAATTTTATCCACTATTCGCTGTATGCGAACGGGAAGGAGCCATGAGGTAAGACGCAAGTCAGAAAACCTGCCTGTAGTTGGTTTTGCATATAAGTGTTCTCGCGATTTGGAATACCGTGCAGTCCTTGCGCCCAAATACACTTGTATCACGGGCTTCCAGCCCGTGGTGCGGTAAGGCGAACCAACAGGTGTGATTTTGGGTTATTGACAAGTTTGACCGCCGTTTCCTTCGTGGGAACGGCGGTTTTTTTATTGCTCCCGTAATCGCCCTCGCGCTAAGGGCGAAAGGAGAAAAGGATTATGGCTTCGAGAGGATTGATAAGTTTAATTATTGTTTTCACAATAGCTGGTGTATTCGCTGCAGATATGGCGAATTTTGATGACTTGAGTCTTGACCCAAACTCTTACTGGAACGGCTCGGATGGTTCAGGTGGCTTTGTCAGTGATGGGGCATTTTTCAACAACTATTATAATTTCGACTGGTACTATTGGGATGGGTTCGCTTACTCGAATATTGCAGATACGACGACGAGTGGGGTGGCAGGTTTATATAACTGTATCGCAGGGACGGGACAGGGCGATTCGGCTAATTATGGAGTGGGATATGTCGGCTGGGATGGGTTGCCGACAATTACTTTCAACGCTGCTGAGATAGACGGTTTGTATGTGACAAACAGTAACTATGCGTATTATTCGATGTTGAATGGTGATATGTTTGCCAAGAAATTCGGTGGCGATGACGACAACGACCCTGACTGGTTTCTTCTGACTATCACAGGCAGGGATGTCTGCGATGTAGAAACCGGTAGTATAGAGTTTTACCTGGCTGACTTTCGCTTTGAAGATAAAAACGAGGATTACATCCTATATACGTGGGAATATATTGACCTTGGTTCGTTTGGCGTGGTCAATAAACTTGAGTTTTCGCTTAGCTCGAGTGATACGGGTGATTGGGGGATGAATACGCCGGCGTGTTTTGTGATAGATACGATGATTCTTGGCGGATATGCACCGGAGGCAGGCGAAGCGGGCTCAACTGCGGTCCATATGGACGATACTGACATTGTTGGCTGGGCAAGCGGCTGGGAGAACTATGTGGTCGGTTCCAATTGCAACGCTGAATGGCAGACGCCGGAAAAGGCGCTGGGTAAAGCGGAGGGAACTTCGTATGACATCGTATGTTTGGGCCGCGGAGGCGAGATGACTTTAACTTTCGACTGCGGTATTGGTGACGGTGCCGGTTATGATTTTGCTATATTTGAGAACGGCATTAGCGATACATTTTTGGAACTTGCTTATGTCGAGGTCTCCAGTGATGGTGTGAATTTTTTCCGTTTTAGAAACGACTCTCTTACTGAGGGGTCTGTGGGCAGTTATGGTTCGGTTGAGCCGACCGATATAGGTGGTTTTGCCAGCAAGTACAGGCAGGGATATGGAACGCCTTTTGATTTGGCCTTGTTAACAAATACTTCAGGACTTCTTGATACAGATAATGTCAGGTGGGTTCGTATAGTTGACATTGTTGGTGACGGCAGCTATTTAGATACTTCAGGTGATATTATATACGACCCGTATCCAACAACGGGTTCAGCGGGTTTTGATTTGGATGCCATAGGCATTTTGAACATGAGAACGGCTGATTTCGACCGGAGCGGAAATGTCGACTATGTTGATTTGTCTATTCTGGTTCAGGCGTGGTTAAGTCAGCCGGGCGATGGGAATTGGGATGGACGATGCGATATTTCTAATCCTGCTGATGATATTATTAACCTGCTGGATTTTGCCGTATTTGCCCGCCAGTGGCGGGCTGGGGAGTAGCCTTGATGGGATGTGCCGATATGAAAAAGGCGTTTACGTTACTTGAATTGCTGGTTGTCATAGCAGTCATCGGTCTTTTGATGGGTGTTTTGATGCCGGCATTAACGGCAGCAAGGGCACAGGGCAAAGAGGCTGTTTGCAAGAGCAATATCCGCCAGCTTCTGTTGGCTAATATTGGTTATGCAACTGAGAACAACGGCAGTTATACTCCTGCCGCCTTGGACATTCTTGGCGAGAACAATAATCGTTGGCATGGCGTACGGGATAGTCATGACGAACCCTTTGACCCGCTCAGAGGCCCGTTGGCAGGGTATTTGGCTGATGGCAGTGTGAAAGAGTGTCCGGAGAAGGTTAATTTCCGCAAGGCAGACCCCTGGAAGTGGGATTTCGAGGATGGATGTGGCGGCTATGGCTACAATATGACATATATTGGCTCGCGTATATGGGAAGGTAGTTATGAGGAGGAGCGATGCAGGGTGACCACAAAGGATTATGAGGTCAGAAGTCCGGCTAAAACGTTAATGTTTGTGGATGCCGCGATGGCCCAATTGGATAGTGGACGGCCTTATTATCTGGAATATTCCTTCGCCGAACCGCCTTATTTTGTGGTTGATGGTAAGCCGGCCGTCGACTGGGGATATGCATCACCATCCATTCACTTCAGGCATCGCGGCAGGGCAAATATCGGATGGGCTGACGGACATATCGAGGCAAGAGAAATAGCAGATTTTGATGGCATTAATGTTTATGGAGTTAAATCCGCAGATATGATGTTAGGCTGGTTCGAGCCGATAGATAACAGCCAATTTGATTTAGAATAAAAATACTTCTGTTGTATAATTAGCAGCGTGGATACGGTGAAACTAAAACAAGCGGTTAGCTTTACTTTGCAGGGGTTACACCAGCTTCTCTGGCCTGCAGTGTGCATCAATTGCAGCGAAAGTATTTGCGAGACCGACAGAAGTTTGTGCCCGGATTGCTGGGGCCAGCTTATAAATTGTACGGGAGGCGATTACTGCACACGATGTGGCCGGGATACCAGCAGATACGCCATATTGGGAGGCGTTTGCCCGGATTGCCAGGGCAGGGAGTTTCATTTCGACCAAATTGCTCGCAGTGGTGTTTATAAGGTTGGAGAGTCTTTACCGCAGATGATTGTAGCTTTTAAGAATGGCCGAACAGAATTGGATTCAACACTGGGTTTCCTGGCTAATTCCGCATTACAGGGCAGCGGCTTTGTAAGCGCAATAGAGCTTTTTGTCCCTGTCCCACTGCACTGGTCAAGGCGATTGATTCGCGGCTATAATCAATCTTTTGTTTTAGTTAAAAAATTAAAACACCCGACGGCGAAAATCAGCACCGACCTTGTTCGTATCCGCAGGACGAAATTTCAGCCGACAATGGCAAGTCCCGCCGCTCGCGCTCGAAACGTTGCTGGTGCTTTTGCCGTCCGCGAGGGGCATAGCTTTGCCGGCAGAAAAATTTGTCTGGTTGATGATATAAAGACAACAGGTGCAACGTTAAACGAATGTGCGAAGATATTGAAACAAGCCGGCGCCTCAAAGGTCTTCGCCCTCGTCCTCGCCATCGCTGGACAAAATATTAGCTAACTTCTTATGGCTGGCAATGCGCATCAAACGGATTACCACATTCCAACCAGTGCTGAGCAAATATGGCAAAATCTCGAAAATCAACGTAACAATCCTGATTTAAGTCGCCTGTAATTAAAATCAGGCATGGGAATATCGTAAATAAATCATCACTTGTATCAAAAATATTCGGATCAGATACATCGGAAACACGGATTAGGCATTGATTCGAGTTGACGTCTGGAACAAGCCATGGATATTCCCCGACATTTTCAGTATTAGGCTCAATCAGAATCCAACTCAGACTGTTATTATCCGAATACTCAATCATCATGTTAGGAATATTTGCGTCACAATAGGTTTCCCATCGAATGTTTCGTATTATCTCAGAAGCCCAATTTTCACCACCATTTGGAGCCAGCACGCACAGAGGGCAACAAGGAGAAGGAATAGCATCGGGGAGATATTGAAAGCTTTTAATAACAATCTCTGCATCTTGGCCGTTTAGAGGGGGACACCCAGAACCCAAATAGAAATTGATGCGAGGATTCTCCACTCCTGGAAGTGGAATGTCACTGCCGGTATAAGCCCAGCATTCAATTATATCTTCTTTCGGTGGTGCTAAGGAAAAATCTCCATAATAGCTCCAGAAGCATATCCTATCTGGCTGCCAGTTGAACACATGGGTAGTTGTATTACATTCATTTATGTAAAACCGATGCTTATGTTCTGGTTTGTCGGGCATTACTACATACTGGGCATTATTAACATCATTAACATCACCTGGTGGTTCTCTCCAGGCGGGCCACCTAGAAATTTCAACATCAATTTCTCTGTGCTGGTCCGGTGATACAGGTTCGTCATAGGTGAATAATCCGAGAATAATATTTGGATCTAATAAGTCAGGTCTTCCTTGAACGGTAAAAATGTATGTGCCATATCCAAGTGAGGCGTCAGCAATTACTTCGCTACAATACCACTTACCTTCTTTTTGAGCTATCTTCAAATGGAGATACCCATTCGGATCAACCCAGACATCATTCGGACCGTCTGTAAAATAATTCGGACCTGGTTCAATCCGGTCATAGTCACGCTTCTTGACCAGCCAATAGTATTCCGAAAACCGTATTATCCTTCCGCAGCTGCAATCTGGTGGCCCCAACCTAAGGTTGTCAACATATATTGTTCCATTCTCCCCTGTCCCTGCTAAATATTCGAAAACTATAGCCTCTATATGATCAAGGTTCACATTGTTAGTATCCGGGACCGGAATGCAAATCGTGTACCATTGGTTCGTCCAGCGAGGCACGCAGGCAGCTTGGAACCACTGATATGGCAGCCAATTACTATCCCATATACCCATAACTTCTGGTATCGCCGATTCAGTTGCAATGTAAACATCAATGTGGATAAAATTCACGTCGTCTAAATCAAACCTCTTGTACTTCCAGTTGTGCCTTACCTGGATTCTGCCTGTAGGGTTGGTGGCCCACTGGAGTCTTAGGACGTAGTTGCCTTCGGTGGCTTCGGGCATACCATTGACACCACCCCTTACAGGCCAGTTGACATCCAGGGTAGGACTCCAATATGTATCAGGTGAGACTTCGAGATCGTTGACCTCACTTGGTTCATAGCTGGCAAGCAAGAAAGTAGCAGTAAAATCAATAGCAAGTGCCGGTGCAGCCAAAGCCAGCAGTACAAAACCAATCAGAATTATCTTTTTCATTTTTTGCTCCTTTCCAAAATTAGGGGATTTGACAACTCTTTTTAATTTCTTTTCTATCTTGCATGGTCTTTTTTTAATCATTAAACGTCATTCTTGCATCTCCTCATATAGTGCCGTTCTTTCTCAACAAAATACGAGTTGATTTATTGCCAAAGGTAGAGTCAATCCCGCAATCTATATCCTATAGTAGCGTAAACAGCGGACAAAACAAGCAAGAAATAAAAAATATTTATTGAAGAGGGTGCTGAGTCAGCAGGGAAGAAATGAGAACTAAATACAATACTAAAATATGCACCCCGATGTAGGGAATACGAACGATAGTTAGAGCGTTTCGTATTTTATTATGGCTCGGTATAGGCCGTTGATGCGTTTGCCGTCAACGATAAGGGGGGAATAATTTTCGTTTCGCGGCTGCAGTCGAACTTTATTATCCGGCTCGAAGAACACCCTCTTAAAAGCCGTCTCGTGCGGCTCTGCAAAACGAATAAAACAGTCGTCGCCATTGTGCACCTCAGCGGCAGGAGAAAAAACAACAATGTCACCTTCCTGGAACTTCGGCTCCATCGAATCACCGACGACGCGGACGGCAAAGGCATTCGGGTCGTGAATATCCGGACAGCGGACATAATCGTCGGCAATGCCGGCTGGGTAATCAAGGTCATCGAAATCAGCCGGGTAGCCGGCTGCGACCTTGTTTATCACGGGCACCATTCGTCCGGCTGCAATGGACGCCTTTTCCTGCTCGATGCCGAGATTATCTTCTGCAAGAAGGGCATCGAGCTTTTTTACACTGGTTTTTTTATGAATGATATTTTTGAGGAATTGCCGGAATTTCTGGTTTTCAGCTTCCGCGGATTCGTACTTCTGGCGGATGTCGGAAGGAAGACTTTCCAAATGAGCGATGTGCAACAGCAGGCCCGGCTCAAATTCGAGTATCTTTTCGAGCTTTCTTAATAATTCATCGCTGGGCGGATTTTTTACCTTGCCGGTCTCAATGGTAGATAAATACGGCTTAGAAAACCCAGCAAGGCTGCTGACCTCATCCAGCGTTAGATTCAAATGCTCACGTTTTCTTCTTATTATATGGCCTAATGACATAACAGCAATTTTATATGAATTTCTGTGAAATCCAAGGAAAAGTTAGATAAATATTTAACAATCTTTGGACCTCAAATCCGCCTTCGCTGAGGCTTCCGACTTCGCTAAAGCTTCCGCCTTCGTTAAAACTACGGCGGACAAGATTGGGTTTGTTTTTATTGCCATAGTACATAGCTTTTTGTTCATAGTTCATTGTTTCAACAGAACTTAGGTTCATTTTAGGAATCCAGAAAATTGGCTTTGGGATTTTTGAGCCAAAAATCGATGTACGTTTTCATAACCTTATGCTTTAGCATAACTTATAATAGCTCGATTTTTAAGAAAATTGGGTTTGTTTTGCATACTTTGGTCAGAAATTGACCAAAGAGTTAATAGTTTGTTGTTCATTGTTCATAGTAAAATGGTTCATAGCTCGTAGTTCGTTGTTCATAGCAACTGGTAATACTTCGATAAACTCAGTACAAGCTAGTTACTGACTTGCGGGGCTCCGCGAACGTGTCCGCCGTTGGCGAGATTTAATCCGCCACTGGCGAGACTTCTGTGCTACCTGAGCACAATCGGTATTATAACAAATACGGCCCGTTTTTCAAGCAAAAATTTTCTCGATGCTAGATACTTGATGCTGGATTCTAGATACGGGATTCTAACCGCGGTGGACGCAGAGAAATTCACCACGAATGAACACGAATTTACACTAATTTTAACCGCGGATTAACGCGGATTTCCTTTGTTTTTACCTTTATTCCTAATTTCTAAAAGCCGATAATAAAAATAAGCCATTGGAGAGAATTAGGAGGATAATCAACATTGCTACAGTAGAGCCATTATCCCGATAGAAACTTAATCCAAGAACATAGAACTATGTAGAGATTTGATTCCGGAGTTCTTTTTCTTTAATGATACTCAAAAAAATAAAGCTAAAGTAATTTGGCTTTGAACCAAACATAAAAGGAAAAACAATAGGCGGTAAATATGGGAAAAGAAGTTGAGCCATATATAGCAGATTATCTTAATAAAATAATCCTATTAGAAGAAAGACTCGGAGCGAAGGTGGGATATAAGCCGTTAGAACCTTTTTGGGTACCAGGTACACAGCTTGGGGATATTCTTAAGATACAAGGGGTAGCAAAGGAAATTGCTAATTTTGTCGGATTATGTGGTTTGACTTTTGTTGTTTCTATAACGAAGCAAAAAGCAAATGTAGCTGGTAAAGTAGAACTCAATTATTCTGGAAATAATGTCTTTGTAGAAATTTCTGAGGACTTAAGAATGTTTGAAGATGCTATCGTAGCAACTTTAGCACACGAAATAACCCACAAGTATATGCAAATCAACGGCATCTCTGCAGGTACAGGACTTGCCCATGAGTACGAAAACGAAGTGCTAACTGATATTACCGCAGTGTTTCTTGGTCTTGGGAAGTTTATGCTTAATGGTACACACGAAGAAAAAATACATCGGAAGGAAAAATTCGATGGAACTCACTACATTACCGAAACACGGAAATGCGGCTATTTAAGCCGACAGCAATTAGCTTTTGTTTATCGATTAATTTGCGAAATGCGTGGATTATCTAAACGGGATACGCTATCCAATCTATCTCGACCAGCGAAAGATGCTGTTTTGTCCTGTGGGGATTATTTTAAGGATTATTTTGATAAAAAATTAACGTCCGACAACTTTATAAACAATATTTTGGATGACACGATTAAAGAAATACATAAAACAGTAAGTGAGTTAGATGGTGCCAAGAATCTCTTAGGATTCATTCAGGAAGCGTGTATAAATAAAACCCATATATTTCTGCAACCGAAACATAATAGAATACATGCTCTGCAAAATGAATTGGAATCTTTCAAGCAAAAGGATATTTATGACCCATGCCTAAAATATCTAAATTCGATTCAACTTAAAGAAAGAACAAGGGAAATACTATCCGAGAAGCATGAGCTAAGTCTTGAGTTATCGAGGGTAATTAGGAAGCTAAAGAAAGTACAGAGGAGAGTTAAGAAGTTGAAATATCAATAACAATTTATACGAATTGAGGAAAGCGAAAAGCGGTAAGAAACGTTAATTTGACAGGGTTTGGCTTATGGCAAGCATAAAAATCTATCGTGTATCAGGTCTGATTCTTCTCACCTACGGTATAATCGGCTTTTTTTGTTACTTGATAACACAGATATCAGAGAAGGGAATGGATGTGTTGTCCTATGGTTTCTTTTTAGGGAAGCTGACTATGTATGCGATAAATCCGTTTTTCTGGTCTGGATGGATTCTTTTCCGTAAGGCGATGAAACATGACCAAGCGGTCAAAAAACCAGCGTGGTTACGATGGTTGTTGACCAGTTACATTATTTGCGGATTCATTCTTGCAGTGTTAGCGTTAATTGTCTCCATAGGTGCTTTGGGGTCGATGTAGCAGTAAAGTACAAGATTTATTGAAGAAAGAATAGAGAATTAAATGTTTTAATACAGGACGATTGTGCTATCGATTATGCAAGATTGAATATAAATATTATCCCTGAACCAGCGACGATTTTGCTGCTTAGTTTTGGTGCTATTCGACTTCGCTCACGACGCGCTGTTGTTTTGAGAAAAAGAAAACAATAATAATTTTTAGGAGAAAAAAGATGCCCTACTTTACGCCCACAATTGACAAGTACCTTACCTATTGGTTGCTATGCTCCGACACATGGTGGAAAGACGAGTATAATTTCTGGGGGTTTATACTTGCGCTAAATTACTACAGCAAGCCTTTTAAAGACAAAGAATTGACTCCAGACGACCCTTCGCTTGCCCATCTGTCAGAAAGAGACCGAATTTTCTTTGCAAACAGACGGACACTTCGTAATCCTCGAACGTATGATGAAACCGCTTTGAGGAGCAAGATTCTGTTAGCGATTGAGCGTAACGACCTTGGCTTCGTCAAGGGTTCTTCTTATAATGTCAATGAGATAGTAACGAAGCTTTGTAACAAAGCAATGATAGTATTGGATGTACTGTGGTTGGCAAAGCAAAAAAGGATATTTCCAAATGCACACATTGAGAAGATGATGAAACTTCATCTCAAATAGCAGCTTAAGTACAGTAATGTAAGAACTTACTTATAAAGCAATAACTTTCAGTTGGTTAATGATTTGAGATTGCCACATCCGCCTGTGGCGGATTCGCAATGACCCTCCTTCGCACAAGGTGCTTCGGAGGGCAAGCACCCCTGCTGCCCACGCACCAAAAAACAGAATTTTGGTACGGGACACGCGAGCGGCAGGGCTAAACGACCCCCCCCAGGACGGGTCTGGGGGCTAAATAAATATGGATTCCTGCTCCTTCGACTCCCTCGACTTCGCTCGGGACAGGTTCGCTCAGGACAGGTTTCGCAGGAATGACAAATGAGAGATTGCTTCGGCCTACGGCCTCGCAACGACTTGTTCATTTTACGTCGCCGTCCGCCTTCGCCAAGGCTTCGGCGGATAAATGCCGGCGACGGCTAAACGAAACCCCCAGCATAAAGACATATTAACCCCCGGGATAAACCCGGGGGCTTAAGGAACCCCCTGCGGTGCCATTCGACTCTGCTCATGACAGGCAGGGGGCTAACAAAATATGGATTCCTGCTTGCGCAGGAATGACAAAGAAGAGATTGCCACGTCGCTTCGCTCCTCGCAATGACGTGTTGTTAATCGATTTCTATAAGCTCGTATTTTGTGCTTCCTAAGCCGATACGCTCGGCGTGCTCGATTTGATACAGAGGATTAAGTTTTTCGTTTTTGATTAGCTTCTGGAGCTTTTTGCCTGTCTTATTCTCCACCAAGTCCAGAGATGCCTTATCAACGGCCACCGGGTCAGTTGAGGCGGTTATGCCGATATCATCGACTATTATGGGTTTATCCGGAGTGCCGAAACAATCGCACTGGTCGGTAACCGATAGTATAAAGTTGAAAAAGACTGCTCTGTTTTCTTTGCCCATAAGAGCCCCCAATGCGTGTTCAGCAATATTTTTTTGTAGCACTTCGGTTTCCTCGTTCCAGTTGCAATCAATTGCCCCAAATCTGCACGCAGCCAGACATTCTGCGCATCTGATGCACTTGCTTTGGTTGATGTGTGCCTTTGTTTTGCCAAGTGTAATGGCATCAGCAGGACAGTGCTTGTAACAGACGCCGCAAAGCGTGCAATTCTTTGTGATGTTGAGGGTAAGGGCTGCGTGTTGTTTCATCTTTCCTTTTTTGCCTGCGCAGCCCATTCCTAATGTTTTTAACGTGGCTCCGAGGCATGTTACGCAATGGCCTGTAAGGTGAGCTATAGAAAGGATTGACTGGCTGTGTACAATATCCGATGCAATAAAAACTTCTTTGTTGAGTTCACCGTTAATTTTTATTGTCGTCTCGGTCATTCCAAGCAATCCGTCAGGTGGAATAAATGGTATCCCGAGCTTATCCGGGCTAAAGCCGTGCTCCGCAGCTAAAATACTATGGTCGATGGCATTGTGTCTTCGGCCTAAATACAAAGTGGTGGCGTCGGTGATGAAAGGTTTTGTTTTTAGCCCCTGCAACTCCTCCACTAATCCTTTGAAACAGCCGGGTCTTATATATGTATTATTGCCGTATTCGCCGACATGGACCTTAACAGCCGTAAAATCATTTTCCTTAAAGCAGCGAGCAAAACCGCCGGCTTTGAACAGCTTACGGGCCTTTTCGGATATTTTGTTTTCGCCGTCTTTAATGCAGCTTTTAATGAAGTATACTTTAGAAGTCATAGGCCTTCACTCCAGTATAATTATGTGGGGGTTGCTATTGTGCTCATTGATAACGACCTAAGGCAAGACGGAGGATTTGGTCAATCAGTTTTTCATATCGGATGCCAGCTTTTTCCGCTGCCTCGGCTACTTCCTCGCCATAAGCGATATCCGGGTTCGGATTAGTTTCGAGGACAACGAGCTTATTTTCAGGCGTCAGTCTTAAATCTATTCTCCCGTAATCGCGAATTCGAAGCAGAC
>CAZZHL010000004.1:0-23336 GCA_964653945.1 uncultured Pirellulales bacterium | reverse complement strand
GACAAGGATAGGCTAGAAGAGTCGGTCAAAACCGGAGAGGTTTCTGAGAAGACAATCTCAGCGACGGAAGACCAGCAGCAAGAAATCGCTGACCTTTATTACCGTAGTGTCGGATTGTACCGCACAGGCCAGTTGGAGAAGGCCCGTGAAGGTTTTGTTAAAGTTGTAGACAGTGGCCTTATTCCGGTATCGATGGTGAAGACAATAAAGGGTTATGTGGCTGAAATAGATGAGAATAAAGATAGGATGAAGTTTGCCACGTCGAAAGCTCGTATCCAACCCAATCCTGCTATGCCAAGATATGTTGTGCCGGGAGCAACTAGGTCACTTAAAGTTGCCAAGCCCAGATATGTTGAGCCGGTAACAAGTGAAGGCCCCTACATAGAAGTAGTTAATCGCAGAAGAAATGTCATACGCAGCCATACAAGTGCGGTCGTTAATGACGCTGTAACTAAAGCTCAAAGTTACGCAATTCAGAATAAATTCGATAAAGCAAAAGATGTTATTGCGACGGCTGAACTTATAGTGAGCCAAAACCAGATGCAGCTTGGAGACGAGCTTTTCAAACAGCAAAATACAGTATTGAAACAGCTCAGTGAGAAAATAGACCAGGCAGAAAAGGGAAAGACGATAGCTTTAGAAGAAGAGAAACGTGAAGCAGCGGTAGAGGAACAGCGTAGCTTCAGAGAGCAAATGGAAATTGATAAGCAAAAACGAATAGAGACTCTGATGGAAAATGCTCTTGCTTACAAGGAACAGCAGCATTACGAAGCAGCTCTCGGTCAGCTGGAGCAGCTGCTTGTTATAGAACCACAAAACTATGATGCGCTGGTACTGAAGGACGAGCTGAAGGACGAGATTTACTACCGGAAACAGTTAAAACTGAAGGAGGAAGCGGACAAACAAAAAGCAGATATTTTACTGAAAACCGCTGAGGCTACAATACCATATGCCGATGAGCTTAGATACCCCAAGAATTGGCGGGAGATTGTCCAGAAACCTACACGCCAACTGGATAAGTCACACGGATTAGAACCTGCCGATGAAATCGTCTATGAGCAATTAGCGCAAATTGTTGACCTTTCACAGTTGACGACGACAATGCCTTTCAGTGAGGCGATAGATATAATTAGAAATTCTGTCGAGCCGCCATTGAAGGTATTTGTGAATTGGGGCGATTTAGAGCAAAATGCCTACATTGACCAGAGTACTCAAATAAATATGGACCCGATATCAGGTGTTCGTCTTGATACGGTACTGGAACAATTGTTGTTTGCCGTTTCGGGTGCATTTGCGGAGCTTGGTTATACCGTTCATGGCGGAGTAGTTACAATAGCGACTGTAGACTCGCTACCGATCAAGTTAGTGGCAAGAATTTATGACATTACTGACCTGATTGGCCAACCGGCTAGTTACATTATATACCCTCCTTATAGTTATGGCGACTATGCCCGTGGACCTGGTGGAACAGGTGGCGGCTACGGTGGCACCGGCGGTGGTGGCACCGGCGGCGGTGGTGGCACCAGCGGCGGTGGCGGCGGCTTCGGCGGCGGCAGCAGCGGTGGCGGCGGCTTCGGTGGCGGCGGCAGCGGTGGCGGCATGAGCGGCGGCGGCATGGGCGGCATGAGCGGTGGAGGCATGAGCGGTGGAGGCATGGGCATGGGTGGCATGGGTATGGTTGACCCCATGCGGTACGTTAGAGCACGGGACCTGACCTTGCTTATCCAACAAACTATCGGCAAACCTGAGAACTGGGCACCTGATGATATAAGCGGCTTTACATGGGGTATAGGAGATGGCGCTATAACAGCTTATCCACAGGACCAGCCAAAGAAACTTGCCATCCTGCAAACTGTTGAGATTCATAGGGACATTGAAAAGTTGCTGGCAGAGATGCGTAAGGCTCTTGGGTATCAGGTTTCTATTGAGGCAAGATTCTTAGTGGTAAGCGAGAATTTCCTTGAAGACATTGGTCTGGATATAGACCTTCAGTTTGGTGGCGGGAACTCTTTGGGCAAATGGAATATTTGGAATTTCGATCAGAATTCTGTCCTCGGCACTGCTGCGGAGGTAACAAAAGTTCCGGGAAGTTTAGGGGGTATTCTACCAGCTATGAACGTTGATGGAAGTTACGGTGTTTCGATTGACCCTTTAATGGTTCACTTCTTGCTGCGAGCGGTTCAGGGGCACTCGGATGCGAAGACCTTGACTGCTCCGAAAGTTACCGTTTTGAGCGGCGAGTCGGCGACGTTCTGGGTTACAAACGATGTTTCGTACGCGCTTCCACCTAATACCCAATCTGGGACCTCTGCTGGTGCCTTTGCCGGCGGTGGTGTCCAGACCTCCAGTGTGCAACAAAATATAGGCTATATACAAACCGGTACTCTTCTAAATATTACTCCAACAATTACTCCTGATAAGAGAAACGTGCTGCTGAATATAATAACCGAACTTCAAGACCTGCTCAGGATGAAGACGCATACTGTTCAAGGGCCTGTTGGTACAACGGGAGAAGTGGTGCAGTACCAAGTAACTATGCCTGAGACAGAAACATCGCAGGTTATGACGCGCGTGAGTGTGCCTGATGGCGGGACATTATTGTTAGGAGGCCAGAAATTAAGCGCAGAGGTTGAAAAAGAAGTAGGAGTGCCGGTATTGAGCAAGATACCCATCATTGGAAGAGCGTTTCGTAACACCAGTAAGGTTAGAGACCAGAAGATATTGCTAATACTGGTTAAGCCGACCGTCATTCTACAAGAGGAGCGCGAAGCTGAAGCGATTGCAGCATTGGGAAGTGGAATCTAAACCTGAGGGTAATTAATGCTATTTTTGCGAACTATAAAAACTTTTGGCAATATTTTCAAGCTGAGAGGCGTCTGATTCATAAACAGGGGTTTTGATTATCGTTCGTGTATTTTTGCAAAACCTCGTTTATAACTTTTTATCTAAATGGAAAATCCTAAGCTATTGAGGGTTTGATGGTTTGGTCAGTATCAATACAGAATGTTGAGGACGAGGGTAAATGATATTTGAAACGGGAGGAAAGATGAAACGGCAAATTCTGATTAGCTCATTAATTCTGTTATTCGTATCGGCTTTCGCAATAGCAGACGATTTACCTTATAAGGCCGAGGAACTGATTGTGCGTTTTGCCGACGTCCAGCCAGGTGTTCAGTTGCCTGGTGGCCCAAGGATAATTGGTCCTCTCAGACCTATCGCAATAAGAGATGTGATTTCGGATTTTGCTGTTGCCGGCGCCTCCGTACATAAAGAATATGACCACATCGCACCGGGCTTGACTGTTGTCAAATTGCCTGAGGGTGTTAGTGTTCTGAATGCCCTTGTTTCATTCAATCAGACTGCTGATGTTCTATACGCTGAGCCGAACTACAAATTATGGTTGGCTGTTATTCCCAACGATACGAGGTTCGGTGAATTGTGGGGGATGAACAACATTGGACAATCCGGCGGGACGCCGGATGCCGACATCGATGCTCCTGAAGCGTGGAATATTTCCGCCGGTAGTAGCAACATTGTAGTTGCGGTTACCGACACGGGCGTCGATTACACCCACCTTGACCTGACGGCTAATATGTGGGTTAATCCGGGTGAAATCCCTGACAATGGCATCGACGATGACGGCGACGGATACGTTGACGATGTTTATGGCTGCGACACGGGCGATAATGATGGCAATCCAATGGATGACTCGGCAGCCGCCGGTCACGGTACTCATATCGCTGGTACCATCGGTGCGGTCGGCAACAACGCCAGAGGAGTTGCCGGTGTATGCTGGGACGTAAGCATAATGGCCGTCAAAATCGCCGATGCCAACGGTGCTCTCTGGCTTGATGCAGCTATTGAAGGCATCCAGTATGCCACCAGCAAAGGTGCCAGGGTTATAAATGCATCCTGGGGTGGCTACGACTACTCACAGGCCGAGTATGATGTCATTGTGGCTGCACGGAACGCCGGTGTGATTTTCGTGGCAGCGGCTGGCAACGGCTATCCACCGAACAGCGGCATCCCCAACAACAACGATACCAGACCCTATTATCCTTCGAGTTATTATCTGAATAACATTATAGCGGTGATGGCAACCACAGACACCGATGGTCAGGCGTACTATTCAAACTATGGTCTTGCATCAGTTGACCTTGGTGCTCCAGGTGGAGAGATGCAAGATAGCGGTGACCCGCGGGGCATTTTAAGCACGCTGCCGGGTAATCAGTACGATTTTTATCAAGGTACATCTATGGCTGCTCCTCACGTCGCAGGTGCCTGTTCGCTGCTTTTGTCCGCCGACCCCGATATGACCTACACCGACGTCAAGCAATTTCTGTTGGATTATAGCGACCTGATTTCGTCTCTGACGGGCCTTTGTGTCTCCGGCGGGCGATTGAATTTATTTAATGCAGTATACGAGGTTATTTATGATGATATTCCGCCCTTGCCTGACCCGGCTGAGTGGGAAATAGAACCCCAGGCGACTGGTTTGCATACAATCGCTATGGAGGCCAGGGAAGCCACCGACCGTTCCGGTGTTGAATACTCTTTTGAATGTGTTACCGATGCTAATTTCAACAGCGGCTGGCAGGATGGTGTGCTGTATGAACGGGGTGACTATGCTGAAGGTACTACATATACATTCAAAGTAAAGTATCGTGACAAATCCGAAAATCAGAATGAAACCGATTGGTCATCCGAAAAATCTGCTACGACAGCCAGCGGTTCAGATGATAAATCTCCGTTTCCTGACCCGAGCCGATGGAAAATAAAACCCAAGGTAATCAAGCTCCAGCCGGTTCCTCAGGTTCGTATGAGCGCCAAGACATCTACCGATGAATATGGCCCGGTAGAGTATTTTTTCGAGTGCACATATATAAATCCTCCCGGTCCGCCTCTGAGCAATTTTGACAGTGGATGGATTAGTTCCAGTACATATACAATATCATCGGGGCTTACTGTGGATAGTACTTATACCTTCACAGTCAGAACCAGAGATGCGGCGTTGCCTACTGAGACCACTGGTTCGATCCAAGCCTCTGTAACGGTGGGGGCTCCGGGTACGACAAATGTGCTTACTGTACCGGTACCTTACCCCACGATTCAAGGCGCCATCGACGCGGCAGTTAACGGAGATATTGTTGAAGTCAGACCTGGAACATATAGGGGTACCGGCAACCGTAACTTGGACTTCAGTCATAATCTACCTCCGAGTCAGACCCGAGCCATTACTGTAAGGAGTATTGACCCCAACGACTCAAGTGTGGTTGCAGGAACAGTTATTGATATTCAGAGGTCCGGTCGTGCTTTTGATTTCCATACCGCTGAGGGACCGAATAGTATTGTAACCGGGTTCACAATCATAAATGGTTACATTTCTTCTACAGCTGCTAATGGTGCTCTGAATGGACCGGATCGAAATGGAGTTGACGGTGTTGACTTAGGAGGCGGTGCTATAAACTGCAATGGTGGTAGCAGCCCGACTATTCGCGATTGTGTCATCACTAACTGTTGGGTTTTTGGGGAGTATGGAGGTTACGGTGCGCGTGGTGACCCGAATGACCCGAATGGGACCGTTCCTGGCGGCAATGGCGGCAATGGTGGAAGGGGAATGGGTGGTGCGATTTATGTTGACCCCATCAGTGTGCCAACCATCTATAACTGCAAGATAAGTGGCTGCCATGCTATTGGAGGTGATGGTGGTGCTGGTGGAGATGGTGAGGATACTGAAAACCCCGGTGGCATTGGTGGCTTTGGAGGCGCTGGCAATGATGGAATAGGCGGTGGCATCTGTGATGCAGGCAGTAATGCAATTATTTCCAATTGTACTATTAGCGATTGCTTTGCCAATTTGGGGGTAGGAGGGGCTGATGGAAATCCTTACACTCTGCCACCGAGGTATCCGCCTAAGGGCCCGGATGGACATGGTTTTGGCGGTGGAATGTATTATAGTTATGGTTATGATGCTAACGCAGTCGATACTAAAATAATAGGAAACGGAGCTGATAACGATGGTGGTGGGATTTATTGCTATCTAACCAGCCCGACTACCAAGCATACACTAATCAATTGTGATATATTGAACAATTTTTGCATACGTGGTAACGGCGGTGGAATATGGTACGACAATAGTGGTACGCTGACACTTAATAATTGCGATGTGAGCAATAACACTGCTCCTGCTGGTTACAACGGTGGTGGAATCTATGCCGGTGATATCAATGTCCCACCGGGCGCTACCGTAATAATTGACAGCAACTCCACTATCAGCAGTAATACAGCCGGATATAACGGTGGTGGATTGTTCCTCATCTGGGGTAATTTGACGGTCAGTGATTCGATAATCAGAGACAACAACGCCTATGAGGGTGCCGGAGTATGGATTTATAACTGTACAGCAAATGTTAATGATTGTACGGTGAGGGATAATTCAGCAACGTATTTGGGTGGAGGGTTTTCTTTCATCAATAGCCAGGCAACAATCAATAACTGTATTATGACTGGCAATAGTGCCAGTAGTTCATTTGGCGGTACCGGCGGTGCATTGTATTTTGAAGGGTGGTTAAACAACAATCCACATTGGGTTACTAACTGCCTTATAACCGACAACCTTGCGTATTCGGATGGTGGGGGCCTGTCGAATAGTATCGGTGCATGGACTCAAATTACCAACTGCACTTTTTCAGGCAATAAGGCCATCGGTAGCGTGGGTGTTGGTGGTGGCATAAGCTGTTCAGAATTTTGGGCCTATGTTGAGATATTCAGCAGTATTCTGTGGGGTAATGAGGCAACAGACGGCGGCTCTCAAATCGCGGTGGGGGACCCCTATGGTTCAATACCATGTGGAGATGGTCCTTACGCGAATGTCGATGTTAATTCTAGTGATGTTCAAGGTGGTGAAGACGGTGTCTGGCTGGAAGATGAAACTCAAGAATTTACCGCTTTGTGGTGGCTGGACGGTAGTATTGACGAAGACCCATTGTTCGCCCCAATCAGAGCTACCGAGCAGACTTACTTTTTAAGCCAGGTTGCTTCGGAACAGTTGGAGCCGAATAGTCCTTGTGTAGATACCGGATATGGTAACGCCAGTGACCTTGAGTTAATTATAGGTATGCCACTAACTACTCGAACCGACTACGTTGCTGATTCCGGCACTGTTGATATGGGTTACCACTATGAAGCAGGCCTTGTCGTATCCCAATACCAGCTTACTATCGAGGTTATAGACCAGGGCTATGGTACTTTCGGGACAATTTTACCACCTTGGGAGCCGGGAACATATACTGTTAACCAGGGTAGGGTAGTACCGCTTCATGCAGAGCCGAATGATGGTTGGGAAGTTTATCAGTGGACCGGGACTGATTATGTCCCTGTGAATCCTGCAGAGCCGAACTATAACACGGTAACAATGGATTCTGACAAGACCGTAACCGTCGAGTTCGGGCCTTCCGGCACGTATAAGTTGGTTACCCATGTCATTGGTAACGGTACGATAGAGCCGTCAGGTCTTACTGTCTGGTCTCCGGGCACCGAAGTATCTCTGACCGCGACGCCGGATAATCCTTCTGAAGCTATTAAATGGATCGGTACGAACGATGACATATCAAAATCTCGTTATAATACGGTAACTATGAATACACACAAGGAGGTTTTTGTTGAGTTTTATGAGCCGCGAACACTGGATGTTCCTGGCGACTATACAAATATTCAGGTAGCTATCAATGAAGCAAACGATGGTGACATCGTTTTGATTGCGCCGGGCATCTACGATATAGAAGAGTCCAGTTTACCATACGAAGATCCTTTTATCTATATATCTGGCAAGGCCATCACCATAACGAGTACCGCTCCTGACGAGCCCTGTACAGTTGCAGCAACAGTTATTTATGGCGCCAAGTTTGTCATCGAGGACGTAAACCGGGGTACAGTTATAAATGGTCTGACTATCCAGGAAGCTCGGTATGGTTTTCGGATATTTATTACCTCCACAGAATCCGGCGCTGATGGCCCAGGTGGCCATGTGGGTGACCGTTTCGGCGGTGGCATGCAATTACTGGGTGATGCCTCACCGGATGTCCGCAATTGTAGATTCGTTGATTGTGCAGTCGGTGGCATCCATGGTGGCAACGGCAACAGCGGCGAGGATGTGTTCGGCCAAACTGGTCAGGGCGGCTGGCCAGGCGCTGCCTACGGTGGTGCGGTATCTGTCGGGGAAAATGGCAATCCAATCTTTACAAACTGCACCTTTATTGATTGCTTCGCTCGTGGTGGAGACGGCGGCAACGGAGCCGATGGCTCACTCACTTATTGGCCCGGTCACGGCGGCGGCTGGGGTGACCCTGAAGCACCGTGGTGGGAATGGGGACCTTTTGAAGACTACTGGAAATATACCGGTTTTGGCGGTGCGGCATATTGTGCGGCTAACAGTTCTCCGGAATTTGTTGACTGCAATTTTGCCAACAACCACGCTTATGGCGGCAGTTGTGGTATCAGTGGGCTTTGGCCTGGGAGTATACCACAAGACGGATGGCCGTACAGGCACTATAAAATCGATAGCTTTGGCGGGGCGGTTTACGCCGCCCTCGGTAGTGCACCCAGATTTACCGGATGCAGCTTCATTGGCAATGAAGCTGATGTCAATGGTCCAGCAACTCATGTCGATGGTGAAGCAGCTGTCAATGATGACCCGTACATAAGTTATGGTGGTGCGATAGCCTGGGAAGATGGTACGACAATAGCCTTCGATAAGTGCACATTCAACGACAATCTGGCTACCATCGGTGGAGGTATATGGGGGACATTGTCGAATTCGGATATCAACGACTGCAGCTTTGTCCAGAATACAGCATACCACGGCGGTGGTGTGTATTTCGTCGGAGGAGCGCCCGAAATCGCCCGAAGTGACTTCAGCGAAAATGAGGCATTATATGATTCAAGTATAGCTGACCCAAATAACCCTATTAGGCTATTAGGTGAAGGCGGAGCAATACACATCTTTGATTCTAACCCCATGATTGTTGACTGCAATTTGTTTAATAATGATGCAGCTGGATCAGGCGGCGGAATCTATATCTCCGGAAGCAGCAGACCGCTGCTTAAAAACTGCCTGATAACCGACAACCTTGCCTCAAGGGACGGCGGGGGTATCTCAGCCAACTGGCATTCGGATTGCAACATCGTCAATTGTACAATTGTCGGTAATGGGGTTACAGGAAGCGGGTTTGATACCGGATATGGCGGTGGGCTGTACTGCTCATATAGCAGTTATGTTAAAGTTATTAACAGCATCATCTGGGACAACTATGGTAGCGTCGGTACTCAAGGTTCTCAGCTTGCTATCGCCACCAGCTTTAAGTATGACCCAAGACTATCAACATTAAACATCACATACAGCGACATTCAAGATTCTACGGACCCGAATGCATTTGGGCAGAGAATGGATGCGCTCGACCTTGTCTTCTGTATAGATACAACCTCCAGTATGGACAATGATATCGCCGCCGTTAAAGATGCAGCAAATGAAATAATCGATGCTATAGCAACTCAAGTTCCTGATTTTAGAATTGCCGTTGTGGACTATAAAGATTTTGATCAGTCTCCATATGGTGAGGATGCTGATTATCCATATGGAACTGTTTTGGAGTTTACTACTGATGCTAATGAAGTAGTAGATGCACTTGATTCGCTAACCGCTTCTGGCGGTGCTGATATTCCTGAATCGGTCTATGCAGCCGTGATGCATTGTATCGACCACAGCTTACTGGCGGAGGCATTAGACGGCGAATTGTATGGGGCTGACCCTAATTCAATGGGACCGGGTGCATGGCGGTCTGGTGAGGTGATGAGAGTAATTATTCTTATGGCTGATGCTCCGCCCCATGACCCTGAGCCTTTCACAGATTATACAATTGGTGATATTGTCGACGCCGCGGGTGGGATTGAACCGAAACACATTGTTCCAGTCCTGATTGGCCAGGACCCTGAGGCGGGTAACTATTTCAGGAGTTTGGCAGGCGAGACCGGAGGGACTGTACTGCAGGCGGCTGGCGCTGAAGAGGTCGTTGGAGCACTTATTGATGCGATTGATTTGCTTTCGCGCGTTCCAGACCCCATCGTCATTGACGCTAATTGCGTATTTAACTGGGACCCCAACGATTACGAGTGGGACCCTGGCAGCCACAACATCGATGAGGACCCGTGTTTTGTTGCCGGCTATTTTCTAAGTCAATTTGCTGCTGGCCAGCCATTTGAAAGCAATTGTGTCGATGGCGGAAGCGACCTGTCAAGTAATCTCGGCCTGGATACATACACCACCAGAACCGATAGTTTCCCTGATACAAACGACCCCAACAATCCTGACCCTAACTGCGTCATCGTGGATATGGGTTATCATTATGAACTTTTCACCGTAGTACCTCAGTACAAGTTAACCTTTGAGGTCAACGGCATCACCGTAATTGAGCCTAACATTTATGACCCCAACTATGATGGTTTATACAACTGGTATACAACTGTACCACTGAGGATAGATAGTCATTCTTACGATACTAACAACACTCAGATTTGGTGGAGTGGCACCGATGATGACAATATAACTGGGCCCAATAATGTTATAACAATGGATAGTAATGAAGTCGTTACTGCTTGGCCTGTAAAGACTAAATACAACCTGACAATTAAGGTAGTAGGCGGAAATGGCCGGTTTTTTGCCGAATGGTTGGATGAGAATGGTGACCCATGTGAAACAGAGGCCCCTGACGTGAATTCAATCAAGTTTGGTACAATTGTGCAGCTTAGAGCCGAGCCTGATGAGGGCTATAGGGTCAGAACATGGAGTGGCACTGATAACGATTATTCCCGTGATCCTGACAATACTGTGACTATAAATTCTGATAAAACCGTTCGTGTGGAGTTTGGGGAGCCTGTTTTGGTAAAAGTTCCCGAAGATTATGCGACTATACAGGACGCAGTTTCTGCTGCCGAGAATGGCGATACAATTGTGGTATATCCCGGCGTTTACTATGGTGGATATCAATCCATTATGCTTGTGGTTGATAAATCTGTTACTATCAGGTCCGAGGATCCGAGCGACCCTTGTTGTGTTGCGGGGACAATTATTGATGGATATCGTGGATTGAATGAATTTAGAAATATAGGTATCTGGTTTACACCGAGTGCGAGCAGCGATACGGTTCTAAATGGCTTAACGATACAGAATTGCGGTGGGCGCTGGGGAATGGAAGGGGGAGAAGACGGCGACCGGGAAGAGAATCATCCTGATGGTTACGATGGTGTATGTGGCATGGGCGCCGCAATATATATTGATGCAGGCGCCAGCCCTATTATCAAAAACTGTGTGATAAGAGACAATATAGTAGCCGGTGGTGATGGAGGAGATGGCGTAGAAGCGGACGACGAGTACAACGCGGGTCGAGGTGGCTGGGCCGGCTGGGCACGCGGCGGAGCAATATATTGCGGTGTGTACACGAGTCCGACATTTATAAACTGCGAAATCCTGAATAACGAAGCACGCGGCGGCGATGGCGGTGATGGCGGAGATTACAGCGAAGATACAGGCAGAGCCAACTATGGAGGTAACTGGAGTAGAGACGGGGCATATAACATAGACCCTAACAGAGTTGGTGTATCGCCAGGAAATTGGGTAGAAGGTAACCTCTGGGAAGTCTGGAAATGGGACCGGGCGTCTTCTTTCTGGCCCTTGTATGGACAGCCCACGAGGACTTCCTATATTGGCAATTACCGATGGTACTCTGGATATGGTGGTGGAGTGTACTGTGATGAAAATTCCACAGTTGATTTTAATAACTGCACAATCAGTGGAAATATTGCTCTGGGTGGTATGAGCGGCCAGGGTGGTGTGATGGGTGAAAGCGGCAGACAGAATGAGCCGCTGATTCCCTACGAGATACCAAGCTACGGAGGTGGTGTCTATTGTGCAGCTGACGCCTCTGTAATGTTTACCGGCTGTACGATAACAGACAACATCTCTTCGCCGCCGGCATATGTTGACCCGAACAACCCAGACTCCGGACTGAGGCATCGTCTTGACCCTTATCTTGGTCACGGTGGCGGTGTTTGTGCCGAAGAAACCGCTACTGTAGTATTTATCGACTGCACATTTAGCGAAAATGAGGCTTCTCTCGGTGGCGGAATGTTATGGGATGATGCAAATGCAGAGCTTATTGATAGCAATTTTGTGGATAACGTGGCATATAAGGGTGGCGGTGTATATCTTAGCAGCGGCTTAGCCGAGATTGTCCGAAATGATTTCCACGGAAATGACGTTAATGGGCCGGCTGGTGAAGGTGGTGGAATATATTGCTCCGACGCCAATGTCATGATTGTTGACTGCAATTTATTTCATAATGACGCAAACAGCTCTGGTGGTGGGGCCTATATATCCGATAGTGTGGTGTGGTTTAAAAATTGTCTGATAACCAACAACGTCGCGGGTCGTGATGGTGGAGGTGTCTCCGTTAACAGGTACACTGATTCACTCATCACAAATTGTACGTTTGTCAGCAATGCAGCGCCGGGTACCTTCGGTGAGCCGAATAATACCGGCTTCGGCGGCGGTCTCTTCTGTGGCTATGAGAGTGACTGCGAAGTTACCGACAGCATTTTCTGGGATAACCTTGCTATACGAGGGGTTGAGATCTCAATACTTAGCGGCTTTATATATTTCCCGAATCCGTCTACCCTTAGCATCACTTATAGCGATATCAAGGCTGGACAGGCAGGTATCTACAAGGAAACAGGCTGTACTCTGAACTATGATTTACCACCCAGCAACCCGAGATATCCGACGAATATCAACAAAGTTCCCTTGTTTGTAACAGGGCTGCTCGGAGATTACTATCTCAGTCAAAAGAGTTCCGGGCAATCGAAGAACAGCCCTTGTGTCGATACTGGAAGTGACCTTGCGAGTAATCTTGATATGGTCGTAAATCTTCTCGATGTGACCGGATACACAACACGTACCGATGATGAGTTAGATAGGGACATTGTTGACATGGGCTATCACTACCCATCGGTTTTGGAAATATGCGGCTTCTGCAACCTCTGTGACAGAGAACCAAACAATAATCCAGATGGCTGCATTGACTTTAAAGACTTTGCGAAGTTTGCATTGCATTGGCTCGATGAGGATTGTTCCAGTGGTAATGAGTGGTGTGCAGGCGCAGACATTACAGGCGATACTTTTGTTGACATTTTTGACCTGGTTGCCTTTGTTAATTGCTGGCTGGCTGAAGATACTTCCGCTCCGGTTCCAAATCCAAGCGAGTGGGAGGAACCGCCTCACGAAGCATCACCAACAATCAGTATGGAGGCAAAAGAAGCGGTTGACGGCTGGGGCTGGGATGTTGAGTATTGCTTCGAGCGGCTGCCATTAGGTGACCCGTGTAGTGGCTGGCTGACTTTTGCAGAATCGGAAAAGCCAATATGGGACGACACGGACGTTATGAAGGGGACCAGATACGGCTACAGGGTAAAGACAAGAGATGAATTAGGCAATGAGAGTGAATGGTCCGAAATAGGCTATGCCGGCGAAGATGATACAACGGCGCCGCAACCTATTCCCGAGATAGATACAATTGAGCCGAACTCGACATCAATTACAATGACTTCTACCATCTCCCATGATGAAAGTGGCGACGATTATGTAACGTATTACTTCCAGGCGGACACCAATATTGTCGGCGCAGACGATAGCGATGACTGGCTGGATTTTGATATAGGTGAAACGCCGACCTATACAGATGTCAACCTTGTACCCGAAACCACATATGCCTACAGGGTCCGGGCAAAGGACCTTTACGATAACGAAACCGCCTGGTCAGACTGGGTGTTTGTAACAACACTTGCTCCGCCGGAAACGGAAACGCCTACACCTGACCCAATGCGGTGGGATGATGGAGGCGATCCGAACGGCTATCCGCAGTTGAACTTTTACGCCCTTAACCAATACGATTACTGGGTCGAAATGAGGGCAGCGGTGGCTACTGACCGACCCGATGGTGGTGCCCGTGTCTGGTATAGATTTGTATGTGTTTCCCATGGAGAATACAGCAGTGGTGGCTCGTGGGACCAGGACAATCCCGAATATAATGGTGGTGTCAAGTGGCGAACTGCAGACAATGTTCCTCCTGGTGTTGACCCACGGGAATATATCATATATCTTGGAGCTAATACCGACACTGAGTGGTACGTAGAAGCGCGTGACGATTACAATAACGTAACTACTAAATCGGAACACTGGGTGGCGGAGCATCTACACTAGCGACCCTAACCAAAGATGACGAGAAATATAAAAAGCCCCCACTCTTGTCTTCGACAAGAATACGTGGGGGCTTTTTTTTAGTCAGCAGAGGGTATATTTCATTTGGCCTTGAGCATTTGGTAGCCGTAATGTGCAAGCAAGTGGTCAAGTATGACCATAGCCGTATAATTTTCAGCGACGGGCCAGATGCGGCCTACAATTGTAGCATCACGCCTTGTAATAGCAGCCAGCTCTTTATTCTCCAAAGTGTATTTATCAATCGTCTTCTGCCTTTTGTCAATTGTAGGTGTGGGCTTAACAGTAAGGCGGGCAATGATGGGCTGGCCGGTAGAAAGGCCGCCGGTGATACCGCCGGCATTATTCGACTCGAAAATAACCTTACCATCTTTCGCAGACATCTGGTCGTTATTTTGACTGCCCGTCATATCCTTGACGGCAATACCAGCACCGACTTCTACTGCTTTAACCGCTCCAATGCCGAGCATTTTCCCTAACTCGGCATCGAGCTTGTAAAAGACCGGCTCGCCAAGGCCTGTTGGGACACCGGTTACAACGACCTCGACCTGTCCACCCGCTGAGTCTCCTGTGGCGGAGATTTTGTTGCAGGCGTCGGTCATTGCCTGTGCCGCCTTGACATCAGGACAGTTCACGACGTGATGAACACCATACTTGTCCCTGATTTGCTCAGAACTCATTTTTGGTGCCTTTTTGCGTATTTCGTCGATTTCTTTTTCAATCTCAGCTAAGACCTTTGTTTTTTCCAGAAATCGCATATCCATATTGATACGGCCTTTTACATAGATTTCCTGGTAAAATGGGTCAAGGTCACAGCGCATTTTCTTGTACTCGTTGGTGTATTTGGCGGCTTGGTCGTGAGGGACATCAGGACATCTAACACCGGCAATTTCCTTGGCGTAGGCAAAGACTTCTATACCGCATTTCTTCAGGATTTTTTTGGCGACATATCCGGCTGCAACAATGGTGGAGGTATAGCGACCGCTGAAAATACCGGCACCGATGGCATCATCATCGGGGCCATACTTTATAAACGAAGCGTATGATGCATGACCGGGACGTGGGGTGCGATTAGTATCCTGGTATTGCTTGATGTGGATGAAATGGCGGTCCAGGTTAGGAATCAAAATTGCCAGCGGCGTGCCGTTAGTATGGTTTTTGTTACCAGCGTTTTCGATAGTGTCGGCTGCGTTCAGGCCGGAATAGATAACCGGTAAGTCCGGCTCTTTTCGTGGACTGGAGAGCTCATCGGCACCCGGCTTTCTAAGAAGTAAGTCACCGTAGATTTCCTGTTCAGTCAGCAACAATCCCGGCGGAACGCCATGTATGACAGAAGTTAAGCCCTCCTGATAAGAGCCACCGGCTACCGTTACCTGAAACATTCGTCCAATATGACAACCAATCATTTTTATAATCTCCTAAAATTAATCAAATGGTTAATTTCCACCTACCGTTTGCATATTTGCGCCAATGCTTTTCATTGAATGTACATAGCCAGGAAACGTTACGCTAATTGCTTCAGCGGTATCAACGACAGTTTTACCATCGATAGCCAAACCGGCTAACGACAAAGCCATAACAATTCGATGGTCGTATCTTCCGTCTAATTCAACTGGTTTGGGTTTGCCGCCGTGTATTATAAGGCCATCGGGTAGTTCCTCAACATCTACGGCCATTTTTTTCAACTCTTCGGCTATACATTTTATTCTGTCGGTCTCTTTATTCCGTGCCTGAGCGACATTTACAAGACGGGTTGTGCCTTCGGCGAAAGCTGCGGTTACGGCCATAGCAGGCAGGGCATCGGGTGTTTGGTTCATATCTATTTCGGCACCTTTGAGCGGAGTGGATTTGACCGTTACTGAATTCGGCTCGATTTTTATATCAGCTCCCATCGCTTTCAGATAATCGACTACCGCTTTGTCCGGCTGACTATCTGAGAAATCCAGGCCAAGCAGGGTTACCTCATCCGCAACAAGAGCGGCGGCACATAGAAAGAAGGTGGCGCTGGAAAAATCAGCACAGATTGTTTCATCGAAAGGTTTATAATTTTGATTGCCTGTAATTTTGAATTTTTTGAATTTTTGGTTCTCATACTTTATTTGCTGTTTATCAAGCCAATCAAGTGTCATCTGCACGTAGCCCGGCTCATTTAGTAGAGTGACATCTATCTCGCTGTCTTTGGCTGCCAGAGGTGTACACAGCAGGAGACTGGATAGATATTGGCTGGTAGATGCAGCAATGGTTGTTTGCCCGCCTGTCAGCTTTCCGGTTACTTCAATGGGTACTTTACCGTTGTTATTAAGAGATTTGCATTTTGCTCCTAAATCAACAAGCGAGTCCATCAAAGGGCCGATAGGGCGGGTCTGAATCTGCTCATCACCGGTGAAGATTACGGTCTGGCCAGGTTGGGTCAGAGTAGCTGAACCCATTGCGATACGCAGAGTTGTGCCGGAATTGCCTACATCGATAATTTCCAGTAGAGCGTTAATGTGTCCTGCTGTACCGTTTACCTTCCAGAGCTTAGGGTCGGACATGTCAATTTGAGTTCCTAATGCCTTGTAACAATCTACTGCCGCCTGCGTATCTGCCGAGGATAGCGGGTTACGGATGATACTTTCGCCGGAAGCTAAAGAGCCAATCGCAACAGCACGGATGGTATGCGATTTGGAAGACGGGATAGTCACTGTACCTTTGAGCCGAGATTTTTTAACAATCAACTTCATAAATTATCGTATATCGTAAATTATCGTATATCGTATTGCATCTGTTGTATTTCGTATAATACTTTTAGCGGAAATGCAGGGAAATTGAAAGAGGAATTTTAGCTGTTTTTATAGTACGATTTTACTGCTGAGACTGTGTAATGGTATGATTTTATTTATCTGTAATAAGCACTTAGGTGTTTTACAGTCGCTGGGTCCACCTTTTGCCGTTCTCTTCGAATTCGACCTTGTCCTTGTAGATTTTGATAATCCTAATACCGTATTGGGTGTCTCCCTCATGTACTATTCTTCCACCGAGTATGGCGGACGGCTTGTCTTGGCTATGAATGATGCCGGTTATCGGTTCGTAGAACGATGCCGTAGGAGTAAGTGGGAAGCCCGAAAGTGTTCTGGTTAATCTTCCTATGTTAGTGTTTCCGCCACCTGATTCAATTGTCAATATCGGCAATGATACTGACAAGATTATAACGATGACAACACCTATATTAGCGGTCTTGGTGAGCTTGTTTTTCCAGTATAACCAAGTGGTGAGACTCAAAACAAATCCAGCAAGTACCAACATACATATGTAAAAGAGGTTGCCATAAGTTTCTTCTATCACTTCCAGGCCCAGAGGAAGCTGCAGTTTCTTTCCTACTACTACCAGGATAATCATGAGCATAAAAACCCATGCGACAACAACAAATATAGGATTTCCGTTTGTGTGAACCGGTTGTTCTAAAGTTCTGTTCTGCAACTGCTGCCAACGCGTTTGCGAGAGAGGCAGGGATGTGGTTTTTGCGAAAGTATCAGCATCATTTTGATGCTCTATTTGGGGGGACTTCAACAACTCAAAGGGATTGCTTTTTCTGGCACCCGGCATGCTATCAAAATCAAGAAGTTTAGAGATTGTCTGGTTCACTAATGTCTTGCTTGCTTCGTGCTCATCCATGGATTATCTCCTCAGTTCCATTTTGTTCGCGATAACCTACGTTTTTTTTTCGGCTATAACCTTTCATACCGGCGTACCCAGTAATCTTTCCAATCCGTGTTTAGAATTAGAAGGATAAGCCTTTTTATGGGGAGTGCTTATTTAGATGTAGATATACATCTTTTCACCACTCTTCCTAAATTTCCCATATTATATATGGTGGAGGGGAAAATTTCAAGAAAAAAATAAAAAAAATGTAAATATTTATTGAATTGGCTAAGAGCTAGTGCGATGTTACAAGCTTTTTTCATCAAAACCGCGATTTTCAGCTTAGAAATGAGGTTTTGTAAAATTGGATAGATTTTTTAGCAGCAACACCCTTCATTTATACAGCGTTAAGGGCTAATTTGGGGTTGGATTTCCCATAATTTGAGGTTTTTTGCTGTGTGTACTACTGTTCTATGCCGAAAAATCGCATCCACAGCTTGGTTTCGCTCTCACTGATTCCCTGCCATTTTTCTTTTGGCTCTTTAGCTGGCCTTTTCCTGCTCAATTGTTTTTCCAGAACCGCCCAGAACGCCTCGGATTTGAGGGCCGTCGCTTTTCTTGTCTGGGCCGCCTTTCGCAACCTGCGGTCGCTGCTGACAATTTTCAATCTTTTTGGTGCTGTATTTAACCTTATTTTGTGCTCAATTACCGTATCAGCATCGGTAGCCCGCCCTGCAAAAATGACCTCCAGATTGCTTATATTATCAAATCCGCTTTTATCCTTTGGCCCGGTACCATCGAACACAATCTCACCCTTTTCTCTAATAAGTTTAAGGTATCTGCTTATAACTCGACACAACTGAACATCGCTTATTGATTCGAGGTCTTCATTTAGTTTTCGAATTGAATGTAGCAGATTATGACCGTCGATGATAATCGGCATTTATCAGTTTCCGAAAGAGTATCTTATTTCACCGCTGACGATTGTCTTTTCGACCCTGCCTTTGACAGTCCAGCCGTGATAGGGGCAGTTTCTGCTTTTTGAGCGGAATGTATTTACATCAATTTCGTACTCGGCATCGGGGTCTATAATAGTAACGTCTGCCTGTTTGCCTGCCCCGAGCGTGCCTTTATCTACACCGATTATTTTGGCAGGTCTGACTGTCATCAGTTCGATAAGGCCGGGCCAGTCCAGAATACCCGGCCCAATCAGTGCTTTAACGAAAAGAGCCAGTGAACACTCCAGTGAAGCTATTCCAAAAGGTGCGGCCAAGAACTCAAGCTCCTTTTCATTTTGTAGATGCGGGGCGTGGTCGCTTACTAAAGCATCCACCAGTCCTTCGGCAATCGCCTGCTTTAATGCCTCGATATCTTTTGAGGTTCGCAGAGGCGGGTTGACCTTATAGTTGGTATCGTATTCGCCACAGCTTTCCTCGGTCAAGAGCAGATGATGCGGGGTAACCTCGCAGGTAATCGGTAGTGAATCTTTTTTGGCGGCCCTTATCAGCTCAACCGACTCTGCTGTCGATATATGCTGAGCGTGGTATCGAATCCGCTCAGCAGGGAACTTCTTAATAAATTGAATATCACGCCAGAGCATCGCCTGCTCTGCGAGGGGGTCCAAACCCGGCAGCCCAAGTATCGCAGAATAATAACCGGAGTTCATGACACCGTTGCCAGCAATTCTGTCGTCCTGACAATGCTGGCTTATCACGACGTTGAACATCGAGGCATATTTCAGTGCTCGAAGCATTACAGCCGGGTCCTGTACTCCATTGCCGTCATCGGTAAAACCAACAGCACCGGCCTCGGCCATAAAGCCCATTTCCGCCAGCTCGATTCCTTCACGGCCTTTTGTGATAGCTCCCATTGTATAGACGTGGGTCTTTCTTGCTTGTCTGGCCTTTCGATGGATATATTCGACATCGGTCTCATTTTCGATAGGGGGGTTGGTATTCGGCATGCAGACCACGGATGTAAAACCTGCGGTTACTGCCGCGGCTGAGCCGCTTGCTATTGTTTCCTCCTCTTCATCTCCCGGCTCGCGAAAGTGAACGTGGATATCAATTAAACCCGGCGTTACCAATTTATCCGTGGCATCGATAACGGCCTGTGCAGGTTTTTCAATTTTGCCGACCTCTGCGATTTTTTCGTCGACAATAAGAACATCACATTTTTTATCGATGTTGTTTGCAGGGTCTATTACCCGACCGTTTTTTATTAAGAGCTCACTCATAGACTTTCAGCTTCTCCGTCAACGTGCCGACCGAATGTGCATATCGTTATCGTACTCCATGCTGTAGCTGTAGGTTATTACCGTCGCTTTCTTCTCTGTTGTAACAGGTGCCAAAGTTAAATCCCACCGCAGAATCCCTTTGTCTTTCTCGGTTCTTAGATAGTCTGCGTCAGTGCTAAGCGGAACATTCGTTTTAAAGCCCGTAATTACCAGTTCCTCGTTCTCAGTATAAGGTATCCTTTCCAACAGACGAAGTTTGACCGGTGTATTTTTGTAATTGTTGATGGCTACCCGATAATCATATTTTTCCACCCGGTTGCCCCAAAAGGTGTCAACCTTCTTGTCTTTGAATTCTCTTGTAATCTGAACCTGGCTGTCCACGCCGAAGCCGACTGTAAACGTTTCGCCAATTGTTACCAGTTCAAGCTGACCTTTGCCGACAAACTCGCCGTTACGGTACATACTGGCCGGACCAGCCAGTAGTATAGTGTCGCTGTTATTAACAATGTTACCCTGCAGATAAACGTAATCGGTCAATAGTGGTGTTGCTAACATAATAAAGTCGCCTTTGGCCTGGAAAGTTGCGATGTTGACAAGCTGCTGGTCGGTTCGGCTGGGCATCGATAGCTTCCCAACAAGATTATAGGTAACACTTACTCCCTCCGTACGCGCAAATCTCTTTGCTTCCGCCTGTATCATCTGCACAGCTTTCTTATCAGCCTGCAACTCCAACATCTGGTTATCTATAGCCATCACGTTGAGCGCACTCTGGGCCGCCTTACCTTTTTGGGCAATTTCGCGACGCCGGCTTTGAATATTTTTGAATTCCTCACTCAAATCACGATATTCTATTTGCTGACCGCTCACTTTCTCGCTTACCTGCACCGGCTGCTTTACCGGCGTACCGGGAGCCAGCTTAACCTTCATGGGCTCTAAAAGCGGTGGCGCTGCCACCATAGTCGGTTCTGCAGTCGAGAGACTAACGGTAACTTTATCCCAGTCTTCTCCGCTGGTCTGATGCATTACGGCGTTATACTCGACCTGGACGTTTCCCTGGTCTGGATTAGCTCGGAGATTATACTGCGGCAGCCAGTTGGCCCCATTGACCAGATAGCTCAATTCGATAATGACTTTTTTAGCTTGTAGATTATTGGCAAATAGTACAGCCTCACGTTTGATTTTGCGTTTATTTCTTTCCAACTTTTCTTTTTTAGAATTAAGTTTCTCCAGCTCCTTTTCAAGCTCGATTTTGGCATATTCAAGGTCGACACTTTTTTGATGTGCATCACTTGTTCCGGCCTCGATATGAGTAGTTAGTTTTTCAATGGGTTCAAATTGTAACAACCCTTTATTCAAATCCACATTTTCCGCATCTATAGCGAATTTACGCAGGTCGTAATACATAGACCACATTCTTCCCGTTTGGTTTCGGTTTCTTTCTGCATAATAAATCTTTTTCTTAACTTCTTCTATCTCGGCCTCAAGTTGTTTGATTTCTTTGCTGGTTTTCTCTTTGTTGGTCTTCTCACGGTAGCTAACGCTTGTAACCGTTACATCATCCAAGGCCTGAGCGTAGAGGGTCTCGGAGATAATTGCATGAGGCAGCTTCTGAACGATTATCTGCGAGCCACCGGCGGGCAGCTCAAGCTCAATCGTCCGCGTCACCAGCGCTTGACCCCGATATACAATAACGTTGGAGATTGACCCGACAACTTCCAGAGTATCGCCTTCGGCTAAAGAGAACTGGGTAACGATAAAAACCGATAGCAGTGATACCAACATTTGCCTTTTCATTTCTCTATTCCTTCAAAATTCAATCATCAATTATCAATAACCACTAATCAGTCTGCTGTGCTGCTGCCTGGTTGACCAGAAACAGCACTGCCATTCTCACAGCCAGACCATTGGTAACCTGGTCGAGGATAACGCTATTTGCCCCGTCTGCTACTTCAGATTCCATCTCCAGGCCTCTATTAATCGGGCCTGGGTGCATAACAAGAATATCAGATTTTGCCCTTTTCATACGCTCCACAGTTAGTCCAAAGTAATGCGAATACTCACGAATCGAGGGAAAAGGATTGCCGCCCAGCCGTTCAAACTGAATCCGCAGCATATTTATCACATTAACTTTTTCGATGACTTCATCAAGCGAATAACTTACGCTGACCGGCAACTGGTTTACCTGCGCCGGTATAAGTGTAGGCGGACCGACAAGTATGACCTCAGCGCCGAGTTTTGTCATCGCCCACATATCGCTGCGGGCAACGCGCGAGTGTGCAATATCACCGACAATCGCTATCTTCAAACCCTCAAGAGTCCCTTTAATCTTGCGAATCGTATAGGCATCCAGAAGCCCTTGAGTTGGATGCTCACAGAAGCCGTCACCGGCATTGGCCACGCAGGCGTTGATATTCCTGCTTAGTAATGTTGGTGCTCCGCCGGCACCGTGGCGAATTACGACTATATCGATTCCCATTGCTTCCAAGTTCCTCGCCGTATCCAAAAGCGTCTCGCCTTTACTGACGGAGCTGGCATTCTGGGTAAATTCTATAACATCTGCGCTCAATCTGTTTGCCGCAAGAGCAAAGCTGGTGCGCGTGCGAGTGCTGTCCTCGAAGAATAAATTAACGACGACCTTGCCTCGCAAAGGCGGTGCTTTTTTTACAGACCGGGTGCTTATTTGCTCGAACCCTTTTGCTGTGTCAAGAATGTAAGTAATTTCCTCGGCGCTTAATTCCCGAAGCCCGAGTAAGTGTTTGCGATGCCACAACTGCTTAATTTTTCTTTTTAACGCCATAATATCGTATCGCGTTCCTTCGACTGCTTCGACGAAGCTCAGTATAAATACGCTCAGGACAGGATTGCGTATTGAGTATATCGTGTTTCAAAATTTGAAACTTGGTGTTCATTATTCTATGACGACCTCTTCTTTGCCGTCTGACTCGTCGAGAAAGACCTGTACTAATTCTCCTGGTTCAGCGTCGGATTTGTAGCCGGCGTAATCGGCCTGTATCGGAAATTCCCTGCCATCTCTATCAACAAGGACAGCTAATTTTACTGCCCTTGGTCTGCCTAAATCTATTAGGGCGTCCATTGCTGCACGTGCTGAACGGCCGGTATATAAAACATCATCAACCAAAATTATGATTTTGTCGT
>CAZZHL010000003.1:0-25837 GCA_964653945.1 uncultured Pirellulales bacterium | reverse complement strand
GAAAGATGGCCGGTCGGCTGTGTATTTGCCGCAGGTTGCACCGGAACAAGGCTGGGATTTAGAGACCACGCTGACGCATTTATCAATGAAGGCGGGATTGCCCGCAGATGCATGGAAAGAAGGTGCAACATTTCTGACCTTCCAGGCAGATGTTTTCGGCGAGGAAAAATGAAGTTTGCCCGCAGCTTGCTGATATTTAGTTACGGCTTGTTTACCATCGCTGCTCAGAGTCTGCTTTTTCGCGAATTCCTGACCACCTTCGAAGGCAACGATATAAGTGTGGGAATTTTCTTTGCATCATGGTTTCTGTGGGTTGGCCTTGGCGCAATAATTGTTAATAAGATACCGGCTGTTGCACAAAAACTGCTTGAGAATATTGAGTTTTTATTTTTGAGTTATTTGCCTGCTTTTATACTGGAACTGATTTTAATTATCCAGGCCAGAGAGCTGGCAGGCATCGAGTCATACACACTTTTGCCGATATCAGCCATTGTGCTTTTATCGATGGTGGTCAATGCTCCGGTAAGTATCATTACAGGGGCGCTCTTTCCCACTGCCTGTCGCTGGGTTGAGACAGAGCACCCGGGCTTCGCCTTCGGCTACGCCGAGGCAGGCAATCAGCCGGTCTCGCGGGTATATCTCATTGAAGCAGTTGGCTCTTTTTTAGGTGGGCTGGGTGTAACAGTATTGTTGGCTCTTGGGGTAAGTCTGACAAGGATATTTTTTATACTCGCACTTTTGGTCTCCACATCGGTGTTTTTGGTTTTGCTTGTCAAAGCAGGGCAAAATCTGAAATTGAAAGTCGCGGCAGGACTTGTGTCTTTGATTCCCCTTTGTGTAGTGTTTTGTTTTGCCTTCGGTGTTGATAAGACCTTAACGCGTTACCTGAGAGTTGTAAAGTGGAGCAAGCTGCTTCCTGCCGAGTCTTTAACTGGTTCATTTCGGACCGCTCAGGCCGAATATCTCTATGGCGATTATCAGGGCCAGTGGGTAGTTTTAAGCCAGGGCAGCATTTGCGAAGCGTTGCCGGATGAAGCCGCTTCAGGCCGGGTAGCAGCTATCGGCTTGTGTCAAAAACCTGACGCTCGAAAGATTCTCGTTGTCGGCTCAGGTTTGGGAATCTGCCGCGAGCTCTTGAATCTTGCACAAGTTCAGCAGGTAACCTGGGCGCATCCTGACAGTGAATATGTACAGAAAGTCAGCCGCTTCATACCATCGGAGCTTAGGATAGCCGACCAGCGCCTCTCTCCTTTTGCCGGGGATGTTCGTGAATTGCTGGTGCAAGGGCAGCAATTATTTGATATAGTATTTATCAACCTCCCCGATGCAACCAGCTCGGTCCTCAATCGTTATTACACAATCGAGTTTTATCGGCAAATCAAAAAATCCTTAAGCCCGGATGGTTTGTTAGTGACACGCATTTCGGGTGGTGAAAACATTATGGGTACTGAGCTTGTTAATCTTGGTGCTTCGACAAAGCTGACGCTTGAGAAGGTTTTTTCGCATCTTGTCCTGACTCCCGGAGAAGACACCTTCTTTTTAGCATCGGACTCCGAAGACCTTACCGACCAGCCCGGCGTCCTCCAGGGCCGCTTTGCAACAATAAAAGGTGCAAGTAGTATTTTCCCTCCACAGGGTTTACTCAGTGTTTATCTGCCTGACCGAGCCAAAATAGCTATTGAAAGTTATTCAGCCGCAGATTTGCCGGATAGTTTTTTAATCAACCACGATTCGAAGCCACTGACACACTTATACAGTCTGCTGCTCGCAGCCAAACAATCGGGAGCGCCTGCTGCAAAATTTATTAAAAACCTTATATTGGCAGGCCCATTGGTTTTTCTAATCCCTATTATCGTTTTTGTGGTTTTCAGAAGTATCTACCTTTTAAAATCTGTGCAGCAGGGCAAGCCATCATCTTTTGATAGCAGTTTTTTGGCATTTTCAGCCGGTTGGGCGGCGATAGGTGTGGTAATTGTCCTGATGTACCTGTATCAAACACGATTTGGCTCACTGTACCTGCACATCGGTGTTATTTCTTCATTGTTTATGTTGGGCTTAACTGCCGGTGCAGCGCTGACAAGACATATACTATCAAGGAGTTTAAAGTTCCAACCGGAAAAACTTTTATTTGTAATAGTTCTCGTACATTCTTTGGTTCTCTGTGCAATTGCCGTTTGGCCCAGCCAACAATTGTCTCACTCTACATTTGCTTCTTTGTTTATCTTGTGCGGATTATGTGCCGGCTGTTATTTCCCAATAGCCGCTAAACAATTGTCGGAACCTACTTTTGAAACCACTCAGGTCGCCAGCAAACTGGAGACTGCTGACCATATCGGGGCCTCAGTGGGAGGTCTGTTGACGAGTCTGGCTCTTGTTCCTGTGCTTGGAACAAAAATAACCATTTTTACATTTATTCTGCTTATCCTGGCCAATATACCAGCCGCATTATTAAAAATATATAAGCCGGATAGAATTTACTCTTTTTCCACTGCTTTCAGTTTTCGCGGGGCCGGCTACATTTTATTCGCTGTTGCAGCATCCGTTATTTTGTGTTCGAATTTACTTTTCGCTGCCAGTGATCGGCTTAAACCGTCATTGCCAGAATATACAGCCCAGACTTTAGCCGGCCAATTACAAATCAAACAGGAATCCGCGATTATTGATAGTGGTCGAAAAGTTAACTACTACTTTGTCCTGAGCGAACCTGTCCTGAGCAAACCTGTCCCGAGCGCAGTCGAGGGAGTCGAAAGAGTCGAAGGAAATGTTTACTACGGCGACGAACGATTGGCGGGTTATGTTTTCAGCTCTGAAGACCTGGCTCCGCAGGTTCACGGCTTTGGCGGGAAAATAAATCTTGCAATTTATACTGATACCACCGGCGGACTGATTGACTTCCATATAATCCGCTCAGGCGAAACTCCGTCATACCTTGAAATGCTCGACAAATGGCGTGAACTTTTAATCGGCCGTGTGCTTTTTGCCCCTGCACCTTTTGCTGATATTGACACGGTAACCGGCGCTACTGTAAGCTCCAAGGCGGTCCTTGAAGCACTGCAAATATCAAGCCAAAGATTCACAACGCAAATACTCGGTAATATTCTGCAAACTGATGTCAAAAAAGAGGCAACCCTGCATAGTTATCTGCCGGATGCAGCAGGAATATATCTGTTTACCGCATTTGCAGTTACTTTAATCACAGTTTACTACGGTGATTTCTGGACTAGGTTAGCAGTTCTTTGCTTTAATCTCATTGTTGGTGGTGTTATTTTAAACGCTCAATATTCCAGTGAGCAAATCGCAACAATCCTTTCTTTGAATATTCCTGCTGTGAGGTTATCGGGGGCATTTATCCTGGTTGCAGGTGTACCGTTTCTGGTAATAATCTTCGGCAATATCTACTGTGGCTACATTTGTCCTTTCGGTGCCGCGCAGGAACTGCTCGGTTTTATTATTCCCGGGAAGCTTAAGCCGATACTTCCAATAGAAGGAATGAGAAAAGCAAGATTTGTCAAATATGTCATACTCTTTATTTTAATAGTGGTGTTTTTCGTTTCCCGAAATCGAACGACTTTGTCAGCAGACCCGCTCGTTTCCATCTTCAGTTTACAATCTCTTGGGTCATTGCAGGATAGATTTGTAATTTCTGATTTTCGCTCGCCAATACTATTGATAATTGTAGCAGCTTTAATAGGTTCTGTTTTTTATACCCGCTTTTGGTGTCGTTATTTGTGTCCCGTAGGTGCCTTTTTGTCATTATTTAACAACATAGCTGTACTAAGGCGATTCTTACCAGCCAAAAAATTCGGCAAATGCGAATTCGGCCTTACACTCACAGACAAAATGGACTGCTTGTATTGTGACAAGTGCCGCTACGAAAAGGCAAAAAGCATAAGAACACAGGAACAAAAAACCGCCGGGGTATTTTTGGCTTGTGTGCTTGTAATGGCAATTTTTATATCGGCGGTTTCAGTAAACAAATACTTGCAGGTCACTCGCACAGCTTTTGGTCAACCTGCTGCTACGGTATCTGCCGGTGGTCAGCCGCGGGACGTTGACTTGCAGAGAATCCGCCAAATGATTCGGCAAAAAAAGCTTTCTGACCAGGAAGCACGATTCTATGAGAAAGTCGAGTAAGGTTAGTCTCCTGCGTGTTCACTCCTAAAGTTTTCATTTTTTAGCAAATCAGGGCGGAGTTTTTTTGTCCGTTCGACGGCCTGCTGATGTCTCCATTCGGCGATTTTCTTATGGTCACCGCTTAAAAGGATGTCAGGTACCTTCATATCACGAAAGACTTCCGGCCTGGTATATTGTGGGTACTCCAACAGGCCGGAACTGAAGGAATCGTCTTTCGGAGAATCTTCATCGCCAAGGACGCCGGTCAGCAATCTGACTACCGCATCGATGATAACCATAGCGGCGAGCTCGCCGCCGCTTAAGACGTAATCGCCTATGGAGATTTGCTCGGCGTCGAGGCCGATACGGATACGCTCATCGAAGCCTTCGTATTTGCCGGCTATAAGTATGAGCCGCTTTTCTTTACTTAGCTGGTTCGCTTTTTCCTGGTTGAATTTTTGCCCCTGAGGGGTCAGAATAATTACGCGGTCTTTTTCGGGTGAGAGTTTCTGGACGTACTCGAAACAATCGAAAACCGGCCCCGGCATCATAATCATGCCTGGCCCGCCACCGTAGGGCTTATCATCAACCTTTTTGTAACTATCAGTGGCGAAGTCCCTGATATTAGTCAGTACGATATCAACTATTGCCTTGTCCTGAGCTCTACTTAATATGGAATAGCTCAGGGGCGATTCAAACATCTCAGGAAATAATGTTAATATGTCGATGCGCATTTTCCTGATAAAGGTAAATCCCCCGGCAAATTGGGGGTCTGAATATAAAAATAAAAAAGCTGGGAGCTGTTATTGTTTTTCCTCAGGGGCTGATTCTTCTTTGGCTTCGGGTTGTTCCTTTGTTTTTGGTTCTTTCTTTTTTCGCGTAGGTTTTTTCTTAGTTTTGGATGTTGCCTTAGGCTTGGCTTCTTCGGCTACCTCCGCCGGGGCTTTTTCTTCCACTGGCTGAGCTTCAGGTTCGACTTCTGGTTTTTGCTCTGCCGGTTCAACTTCAGTTTTCTCCTGCACATGCGGAGTTTCAGGTTCGGCTTGAGGTTCTTCTGCAGGTTCGGGCTTGGCCTCGGCTTTTTCCTCAGGTTCTTTTTTCTCTTCTGGTTCCGACTGGGCCTTCTCTTCTACGGCTCCAGTTTTTTCTTCAGCTTCGGGCTTGGCTTCTGGTTCTTTCTTTTCTTCCGCAGCTTCGGCTTCAGGTTTTTGTTCGACTGCCTCAGGTTTTGCTTCGGCTTTTTCTTCGGCTACTTCAGGTTCGGCTTTTTCGTCGGCTGCCTCGGCAGGCGTTTCGGCTTCTGCTTCGGTTTCAGCTTTTTCAGATTTGGCCTCAGCTTCTTTTCCTATTGTTTCAGCTTTAGCTTTTACCTCTTCAGTTTTTACTTCTGCTTCAGTTTCAACTTTTTCAGGTTTAATCTCAGGTTTTTCTTCTGCTTCTTCGGTTTTTGCCTTTTTCTCTTTTTCTTGAGCTTCGGCTCTTAATTTTTCATCTGCTTCGGCTTTTGCTTTTGCTTCTGCTTCGGCTTTGGCCTCTGCTTCGGCCTTTGCTTTTGCATCAGCTTCGGCCTTGGCCTTTGCCTCTTGCTCTTTAACAGTATCCTCGGCCGCTTTTTTGGCGGCATTTCTTTCGGCTTTAGTGAAAAGTTTACCTTTTGCTCTGGCAAAGGCTTTTGCCTTCGCTCGGCGGGCAGCGGTTTCTTCTGCGTATTTGTGTTTTATACCATTTCGCAAAAGGATTTGCGAGACGGCGTCGGTGGGTACCGCACCTTTTTCAAGCCAGTACTCGATACGTTCGCGGTTTATGATGATTTGTTTTTCAGGGTCTTTCTCGATTGGGTCGTATTGGCCAAGCTTTTCGATGATTTTTCCGTCCCGTGGGGAGCGGGATTCGACCGCGTTGATTCTAAAGAACGGGCGATGCCGCCTGCCTAACCTCATTAATCTTAGTTTTACTGCCATAATCTTTTCCTTTTCTTAAATAGTTTATAATCAATTTTCGCAGTTTGCCCGCTGCAAATCGCGAAACACGTTAATACGGTTGATTTTTCCACTGCAAGAGCAAAGCTGTAATCAAGGCGATAGTCAGGAAAAAGCCATTAATACATAAATTTCAGGATTTTGTCAATAGGATAATCCCGCCCCCTTTTAAGGGTGTGGTGGCTTTTTGCAGTGTAATATGTAGCCATTTATGAAAATTGCCAGGTTAGCCGGGTCGATTTTGGCGTCGGCTGCAATTTTTTGTACCTGCTCATCGGTTAAACTACCGGCGTTTTGCTTTTCAGCCGGCGTCATTATTGCCAGTGCTGTTTTTAGCTGCTGTAATTCCTCGGTGCTGGGGGCGGCGAGCATCGCCAGCTCGCTGCTGCCTGTGATGTCATTGAACTGTTCTCTGACCATTTTGCCGTAGTCGCTGTTGGAAAACCGGGCCACTTTTTCCAGATATTGCTCAATCGTAATCATTATATTTAACGCCGTTTTATTTTTCCTTTTCGTTTTATGACTCTTTTTCGTTTCGAGCGTTGTTTAATTTTTCTGCCTGCGGACATCGCGGCGCTTAATGTATTCATATTAAGACCGCCGCCGAATAAACTCTTTAGTCCGCCCAGGCCTCCGCCGCTGAGGGCCTTGAGCATATCTCTGCTTCGCATGAAGGTTTTGACAAGGCCTGAAACATCGTTCGGCTGAACGCCGGCTCCTGCAGCAATTCGCCTCCTTCTGGACGGATCTATGACGTCGGGGTTGCGTCTTTCCTGTATTGTCATTGAATGGACCATGGCCTCCATTTGCTTCAGCTCTGAGCCGTCGAAGTCGATGTCGCCAAGCTGTCCCATTCCGGGCATTAATTTAAGCATGTCTTTGATGCCGCCCATTTTTTTAACGGCCTGCATCTGCTTTAGGAAATCATCAAAGCCAAAGGTGCCCTTGGCCATTTTCTTTTGCATCTTTTCTGCTTCTTCTGCTTCGAATTGCTCCTGTGCTTTTTCAACGAGCGTTACGACATCGCCCATACCGAGGATTCTGCTGGCCATACGGTCGGGATGGAATTCTTCGAGCTTGTCGAGCTTTTCGCCGACGCCGATGAATTTGATGGGCTTTCCTGTTACGGCCTTTACGCTCAGGGCGGCACCGCCTCGTGCGTCACCGTCGAGTTTTGTAAGGATGACGCCGTCAAGCTCAAGCCGTTCGTTGAATTCTTTGGCGGAATTTACGGCGTCTTGGCCGGTCATCGCATCGCATACGAGATAAATCTGGTGAGGTGTGACGGCTTTTGCAACATTGGCGAGCTCGGCCATCATTTCTTCATCAATATGCAGTCGGCCGGCTGTGTCGAGGACGACGACATCATAGCCATTTTCATTGGCGTGTTTGACTGATTTTTTAGCGACCTTGACGGGGTCTTTGCTGTCTTCTTTATAAACGTCGATGCCGGTTTGCTCGCCAAGAATGACAAGCTGCTCAATTGCGGCAGGTCTTTGCAGGTCATCGGCCACTAACAGGGTTTTTTTGCCGTTTGCAACCAGATATTTGCCGAGCTTCGCGGCGGTGGTGGTTTTACCTCCACCCTGCAGACCGGCTAACATAATTATGGTTGGCCCGGGTGAGACGAAATAGATGCGTGTATCGACCGGACCCATCAGCTTTGTTAGCTGGTCCATGACGATTTTTATCATAACCTGGCCGGGATGCAGACTTTTTATTACCTCAGCACCGAGGGCGGCCTGGGTAACATCCTTGCAAAATTGCTTTACGACGTTGTAGTTGACATCTGCCTCCAGAAGGGCCTTGCGGACATCCCGCATAGCATCTGAGATGTTGGCTTCGGTGATTCTGCCTCGGCCGGAAAGCGACCGGAAAACAGAATTGAATTTTTCCGTTAGTGTTTCGAACATTTCTCGATACCCGTAAAGAAAAAAACTCGAATATTGGTCATCGAGTTTCGGTCTTCTTGACGAGGCAGGATTATAAAGACGCAGGGGTTATTTTGCAAGGGTAAAATTTGCTTCAGAAGTAGTCGGTGGCTGTAGCCAAATATCCTGATTTAGGTTTCATAAATACATCGGTCAGACTTCGTCTGCCCAGACGAGAAGGTCAAATATCGAAGTTTTTGGAGCTTTTAATGAACCTGCTTTGCAGGATTATGCCCACCATTGTGGATAGTGTTAGTACAACAGGCAGGAACCATTGTTTAGTAAGTACGAGTTCTTCAACTTTTTCAGCAGCACCGAGGTACTTGTATAGTATCGCCAGGACCCCTACCGTCATTAAGGCGCTGCCGCCTAAGCTGGTAAAGAGCATAACTGCAGCTTTGAAGACAATAAATGAAATCATACCGCCGGCGATGATACCGACAAGTGCACCGGCCCATATATATTGTTGCGGCAGGTCGATGGCGAGCCAGCCGCCACCCGTGAGAACTCCGCCTGCAGCTGCACCTAAAAGGCATACTCCCCACCGCATCATCGGTACAGAAAAGATGGCAAAGAGTATCATACATAAAACACCCAGCCAAATTTCGTTTCCTCCAATAAGTACTGTGTTCGTGTAAATTCCAACGAATAGTCCAATCAGGGCAAAGCTTATGGCTACCAATATTTTAAAAACCCGCCAGCCATAGAACAGACACACTATACCGAAAGATACGAATGTAAGCGCTTCGAGCTTATTGAGCGTGGTTATCTGTTGCCAAATCTCATTAATGGGAACAACTTGCTCGGTAACCTCCGGTGTTCGGGTCGCTGTTTCGGCCGCCTGGGCAAGGATAGTAACATAATCCATCATTAGACTCCTTAATTAATTTTATTTTTTAGAGAATAGACTATGCAGTCCGCCAGGAATGCGTTTTCTCGTCAGTTGTTTGCTGAGTCTTATTTGTTTGTTTTTTCCTCATCGGTTGCCTCTTTGGTGGTTTGCAGAGTAGCGACTGCTCAAGTGTACCGAAGATTATCATAGCAGTAAAAACTGCCAGATAAAATGAACTGCTGTAACAAATATGGCTGATAGGTGCACTTGTTTTATACAACAACAGCAAAATCATCCCGGCAAAAGTAAGCATTGTACCCAAAGTTGCACAGCAAAAAGCCGAAGCTAAACGGTAAAGGTAAAGACCGGCCAGTGTAAAAAGTACTATCAATACCGCTATAATTAGCCAGTTATATACTGGCATCTTCAGGCAATCCTGCTTGAGCTTGTCAATATAATCAACCGTGTAGATTTTTAGCATTTTTAGACTTCCGCTGACACTGATAGTCGAACTCTGCTCTGATACTCTGTCCTGATTTATCGGGATTGCCACATCAGACTTTTCAATAGATGGACAGGTCAGAATAATCAAGGCCAAAACTGCTGCTAAACTGGCTGCAACTATTGTGATAAATACCCTTTCAAGGATTACCGCAATGAAGGCGGCAATTGCTGCCAAAACCAAAGCTACGATATTGTGTCCGATTATAAAAAATCCAAAAATACTGCCACTGACTGTGCCTAAAATTGCGACCAAAATTCTTCTAAATCCCAATCCTCCGACCCAGAGAAACAATCCGAATACAACAGCTGCTGTTCCTAAGCCGATTAAAACTATCGGGCTGAAGCTTACAGCCACTCGTTCAAAATTTTGCAGAGATTCAGGCATAGTTCGTTGCTCGTGGTTTGTTTTACTATTACGGGTCTCTGACTCACTAAATGCTACCTTTTATATTTATTATCGGCCTGTTTGCACAATTTCCGTTAGATAGTTATCGGTGCTCCGGCGGGGCTTTTGCTTGGACGAGAATAGGGGTTTATTGCGGATGAGAGGAGTCGAACCTCCACGTCCTTAACGGACACAGGCACCTGAAGCCTGCGCGTCTGCCAATTCCGCCACATCCGCTTGGGACTTCGGCTGAGTCTTCCCAGCTACGGTGCACTCCACCGTGGTGAGCACCCAAACGAGTACGAGAACCAGTATTGACGCTTTTCACCATTTCGTCAAGAATTTTACTGTAAAGGCCGTTAGAAATTCGATAACAACGTAATAAACGTGGTATATGATGTAAAAAGGAAAGATTTCTAACGGGGGTAAATTTTAAGAACCGTACTGACAGTTTCCCACCTGTGATGACTGTCCCGCATATTGGATAGAAGTGTATTAACAATCATAACCATTGTATTTTTTGGCATGATTTTTAGGATGGTATCGATTATATCAATTTTATAGAGGCAAATTTGGTAAAGTCATCAACATTGATTTGAGTTTAAACTGGCAGCTGGCCTGTAAAAAATACGCCAGTTCTATGAGTATTTAAATTAATTTTTTAATCGAATTCACTTAAGGATTTTCCTAAATAAACCGATAATTTTGTTGCTTTTGATAATTTTTTGTAGTATATTATAAACAGAAAACCATAGAGAAGGGTGAAGCTGCACACCTCATTTTGGGGCTTCTTACCCTTGTTAGAGTTAAGTAGGGCGCTCAGTGCTTGACTATTACGGTTTATCAGGATTAAAACCGGAGTTACAGTTAGTTGGAGGTGCGTGAATGGATTCTATACAATCTATCACTGACATTTCTAGGACAGAAAGCAATCCTCTTTTTGGCGAACTGCTTATCTCTAAAGGTTTAATAAGCGAGGAGACGTTAGCCGAAGTGCTCAAGGAACAACGTGAGCAGGGCGGCCGGCTCGGTGAAGTGCTGCTTCGACTCAAAATGCTCGACCGCGAGGATATTACTCGCGCGTTAGCTGAACATCTGTCGATGGAATACATTCTTCTCGATGACATTGACAAGGTGGATGTGAACATTGCTCGGAGATTACCTGAAAGCATCTCCAGGCGATTCTGCCTTGTGGCTGTTGATGAGGCAGATGACAAGGTTGTCGTTGCGATGGCTGACCCGCTTAATGTAATCGCAATAGATACAATCACGCTGAAGATGAAGCGTCAGGTTAAAATAGCAATAAGCTCGCCCCATGAAATCCGCAGGGCGATAGAGTTGATTTATCATGGTTCCGATGTGGAGGAACAGCAGCTCCGTGACTTGGTAGAGCTCGAAGTTGATGGAGAAGAAGAACAGGGGAATGGATTTGGAGAGGCTGATACAGAAGCGGCTCTTAATAGTGAAATAGCTGCAAGCAAAGCGCCTGTGATTCGTTTTGTTGACTTGTTGTTAAGCCAGGCCGTCAAAAGCAGAGCGAGTGACATTCATATCGAGCCTCAAGAAAAATCAATGACAATTCGCATGCGAATTGATGGTATGCTTCGTGATATGGTTCCGCCTGCCAGAAAAATGCAGGCAGCGGTGGCTGCCAGGATTAAGATTCTTTCTGATATGGATATTGCCGAGCGAAGATTGCCTCAGGACGGTCGATTCAAGATGAAAGTTTCCGGCAGAGATATAGATGTCCGGGTATCAGTAATACCTACGATATACGGCGAGAAAGTCGTGATGCGAATTTTGGATTCTTCGGCGGTAAATCATAACTTAGACAGTCTTGGTTTTGAACCGGGGCTTCTTGAAGAGTTCAAGACGATGTTGTCTCGGCCGCACGGCATCGTAATCGTCACGGGCCCGACCGGCAGTGGCAAAAGTACCACGCTATACTCGGCATTAAATTACTTAAGGGACCCGAGGAAAAATATCACAACTGTCGAAGACCCCGTCGAATATCGTCTTGGGGGGATTAACCAGATTCAGGTCAAGCCGGAAATCGACCTTGACTTTTCAAGGTGCCTGCGGGCGATATTAAGGCAGGACCCGGATATAATTCTGATAGGTGAAATTCGCGACAAGGAAACAGTCGAAATTGCGATAAAAGCGTCTTTAACTGGCCATCTGGTTTTGAGCACATTCCACACAAACGATGCCCCAAGCGCGATAAGCAGATTGGTATTTATGGGCATTGACCGTTATCTGCTGGCCTCTACACTGAATGTAGTCGTGGCTCAGCGGCTATTAAGGAGGATTTGTGACCGTTGCAAAGAGCCGGTAACCTTAAGTGAGCAGGTTCTTAAGCGTTTGAATATCAGCCCCGAGCAGGCAGAGGACACCGTCTTTTACCACGGTCGAGGTTGTAGGAGCTGTGGTGGCACAGGTTATATGGGTAGATTGCCAATATTTGAGTTTTTAATTTTGGACAACAATATGCGGGAAAAGCTCGTTGCCGGCGCTAGTGAGGCGGAAATAAGAACTATGTCACGTCAAAAAGATTACGGTGGACTGATTGACAGTGGCGTGAGCAAAATCCTGCAAGGTTTAACCACGGCTGAGGATGTTCTTGGCGCAACATTTACAGAAGATATAAAAGCGCAAGAGTGAAGTAGCCCCACACATGCTGTACTCGTCTCGGCGAAGCGCCGAGCCGTAGCCGGATGGGTAGAGTAAAGCTATAAAGCCGATTTTTTACTAAACTTGGCCTCTGTGGACGCCGATGTTGTTTGTCGTATGCTTGTCCGACGTAGCTGTCTGCTTCGCCGTAGTCCCTAAGGGACGAAGACTGAATCAGCGAAGGCGGAAGATGTGTTGTGGATGAAGAATTTTAGCGATATCCGCGCAACAAATAGGTGTGTTAAATGATAAGCTATAAGTATATTGCTCGGGATACGTCGGGGGTACGGAAGGAAGGTTTCATGGAGGCAACTTACCCAAATGATGTGCTTGCCTGGCTTCGTGAAAGAGGACTCACTCCTATTTCTATCGATGAGGTATTCGGGGATATCAAACCAATTCGGCGAACAGCTCGCAAAAAACGCATCAAGTCAGCAGACCTTGCTGCATTTTGCTGGCAGTTGACTACGATGTTAGAGGGAGGAATTTCAATTACAATTGCCATGGATACTATAGCCGAGGATATAGAAAACCTCCAGCTTCAGCACGTTCTACAACGGGTCTCAGAAAGTATGAAAAAAGGAATGCCTTTCTCGGACAGTGTTTCTGAATTTCCAAAGGTTTTCAACCAGTTATTCTGTGCGATGATTTTGGCTGGAGAGACCGGCGGTACACTTCCGTTGGCACTACGCAGATTGGCAGAATATCTCGACAATCGCGATAAATTGGTGAAAAAAGTTAAAGCTGCAGTCACCTATCCTCTCTTTGTGTTCACATTTATCATCCTAATAGTGATATTCATAATGGCTTTTATTATTCCGAGATTTCGCATCATATTCGACCAAATCGGCGGGAAACTGCCTGCTTTTACACAAGGGTTTATGAATGTATATGATATGATTCGCTACAATCTCGCATTCATCATCGGTACATTATTATTGATGATTATTTTCATGGTTTTAGCGTACACTAAGACGAAAAAAGGGCACTATTTATTCGGCAGAATTGCTCTGAGCCTGCCTTTGCTCGGTAAGGTGTTCAGCCAGGCCTTTGTTGCGATGTTTTGCAGGACGATGGCAACGCTGCTTATTGCCGGTGTCTCGGTGCTTGAGGTGCTCGATATTCTCGCATCAATGACCAGTAACGATATTATAAAGTCGGCTGTAATACGCACCAGAGCGCATATTGTCAGTGGCTCAAATATCGCTACGGGTATGACTGTAGCGGGCTTTTTCCCTAATATGGTCATTAAAATGATACAGGTCGGCGAAGAAAGCGGCTCCCTTCCCCATGTACTCGACAGAACCAGCGATTACTACGAACGAAAGGTTGATGCTACCATAACTGCAGCACTGTCCTTGCTTGAGCCTATAATGATTGTAACGGTTGGAGCGATTGTATTGGTAGTAGTTCTTGCGCTGTATCTGCCGATTTTCAGCATATCAGGCATAAAGAAATAAAGATTTTTCGTGAATATAAATATGATAAAGTTGTTGACGGGTCAGACCGATTGTGATAAAATGGGTAACTTGGTTAGGTCTGGTAAAATAGAAAGTAATATCTGCCGCTCATTTTCGTGGGCACAGGTTTAGCAGATAGAAAAGCAATTGAAACATTTTTTAGGAGAAGCAAAATGAAAAAGAGAAAAGGTTTCACATTGATTGAGTTGATGGTTGTGATTCTCATCGTCTCCATCCTTGCTGCTGTGGCGATTCCGATTATGCGAGGCCGAATCGATTCAGCCAAGTGGTCGGAAGGAAAGGCAATGATGGGTACCATTGGAACGGCGATAAGGGCCTATTGTGCTGAGAATGATGTGTCCCCGGGTCTCGGCACACTTAGTACCGCTGCTTATGCTACGGCCTTAGGATTCGCGGTATCTGACCTGGATGGTACTTACTTTGACCCTGGCATGTTTAGTGTTACTGTTTGCACCTATGACCCAAACAGCTTGACCCCGTTGGCATTTACTATCTCGGCTACGAACAACACTTTGGTTCCTCCGACGGTTACGCTGACTGAGAAAGGTACGTGGACTCCGTAAAGGCAAGGCGTAATGAGGGAGGTGGCGATTAGTTCCTTCCTTTTTTTGGTTTGCTACTTTAGTCCCTGCTGCTGTCTTGCCCGCTGCCCCCACTCTTGTCTTCGACAAGAAGACATAGGGGCAGATGCGGGGGCAGGCGACTCGTCTCGGCGAAGCGCCGAGCCGTAGCCGGACAGCAAGACGCAGGGGCTACGGAGCACAAGTAGATTTTAGACATTGAAGTGCGAGTAAGGAGGCGGGTTATGATTTTTAAGCGTCTCAGATTCGCGGGGGCTGTAACTCTAATTGAAATAATGGTGGCTATGGCCATTTTGGTCATAGCCGCATTAGGTGGGCTGGGTTACCAATATCATGCAGCCAGACACTCCCGAATAGCCCGTGCTGAAATCATCGGCATACGCACCGCGCAGTTACTGCTGGAAGACTGGAAAAGTAACGGCGGCTCACCGACTTATGACCCATCTACTTTAGGGCTGGGCTTTTCATCGAAGCTCGAAACGGCTGTAGTTGGGAATTCAGGTACTGACCTGTATTTTATCATGGTTGACAACGTACCGATGCAGGTTTTGCTCGAATGGATAAATAGACCTGCAGATGCTTATTATATCGACTCCCAAACTGGAGCCACACTGAGGGAGATTTCCGTCACAGTCACATTTGTGGGAGCTTCCGGGATAGCAGATGAATGGGAGAATGTTGCGCCTATTATTTTGACTACTTATGTCAAGATTGATGTGTAAGAATTAGGAAATGTGAAATGCGTCAGAGTATGAAATTCATCCTTCGTAGTACTACGGAGAACGGATTCAAAATTCAAAATTCGAAATTTGAAATTCCGCCCATCGGGCGGCGGGGGTTTACCCGCCATACGTCTGGCGGGTTTACATTAGTCGAGCTGACTGTGACTATGGTCGTTTCCCTGATACTGATATTAACGGTAGGTGTCGTGCTCGTTGGCGGCCAGCGAGCATGGCAGTGGGCGTATGAAACCGCCAACAAGAAAATAAAACAAGATGCCGAGGCGGTTATGTTGGTATTCGGCAATATGGGAAGAAAATCCAATCGACTTGCATTTAATTATCCTGTTGGTGAGTCTCCTATCTATAATGTTACCGGCAACGTTTTTACTCCTGTTCAGCCTACAGGTTCGGGTGAGGAAGTTGTTTTCGGCGATGCAGTGGAATTCAGGTATTGGGATGTTGAGCTCGACAAGAATGATACCCACGATTTGATGGAAGTATGGAAGAAAGCGACGGCTTACGCCCTTTTTTATCTTGAAGATAATAAATTGAAGGTTGACTACGGCCCATGCAACTGCACGCTCGCCGGTTGCGTCGGGGCTGTGTCGCTGGGCGGAGGAACAAAGAATACCCCTACAATGACAAGAGTCCTTGCTGAGAATGTTACTGCTGATGATGGAAGTGGTGCTTTTAGCCAAACAACCATAAGCGGCTCAATGCCGAATCGAGACCGGTGGGGTTCAATCAGGATTAATATTACCATAACAGACCCTAACGATGGCGAGACTATCAAGGTGATGACGGCGACTCTAATGCGAAATTTATGGCCAAGATAATGAGAACAAAAATTAAACAATATCAAGCTCATAAAAAATCGAAAATCGGTGGCTCAGTACTTGTTCTGGTTGCTGTATTCCTGGTTATTCTGGTTATCTTGGGACTGGGAATGTTAACTGTCGCTTACGGTGTCAGACACAGAGCGAGCATACTGAAAAATGAAGCGGCCGCTATGCTGGCTGCTGAGGCGGGCTATGAAAAGGCGACTTTCGAGATGGGTAAGCAGCTGGATATGCTAAGTGCGCTGCAGCAGGGTGCCGCTGCGATGAGTGGTACAATGAGTTTACCAGGCGGTTCTTTCGACTATCAAATCACGCTCTTTGATTTCGTTCGTTCTCGCCCTGTTTATAGGGTCATAGCCAACGGCCATAGCGGTGTATTCAACAGAACGGTGGATGCATACGTAATTCAGGCGATAAGCGGCTGGGATATGGGAATGTGTAGAGTTCCTCTCGGAGGTACCAGCACTTGGCCGGTAAATTTTGCCGCTGATGAAATACTCGATATGCCCATACATATTAATAAACTCCCGTCGAGCATTGACCCTTCGGATGATAGAGACATTTATATATTGGGCAGCCCGCGATTTTTACGAGAAGTAGCTATGGGTGAATCGAGATATAAAAGTGGCGGTACCGATAAATATCCGTCGCCGTGGCCAATGAACCTTTTTGAGGGCGGTATTTGTTTTAACCAGCCTGACAGCAGGATAACAGATGAAGCTGCCGTACAGATGAAGCTCGACCGCTTCCGGGCATCCACCGATGATGATTACAATTTTTCAGATGATACAGCCAAAAAACCTCTTGCAAGTGCCCCGGCTGATAATCCTCTCTCCGCTGTTCAGCTTGAATTCTTCGAAGACGGCGGTGTTGGCAAAGTCCGGATAACTAATAATTGTACAATTCGTGGGTTTAGGCAAAGTGCCGACTACAAAACATGGGATTTTGAGATTATACCAGGCACTGGTGGTACACAATCCCGGAGATATTATCTTTACGCCTACCACTACAAAGCAGACAGTGAACCGAATACCACGGTTAAGATTAAAGATACCTACGTTACGCAATCATTTGGTGGGGTCGAATCTGAGCCGGCCGGCCAGATTTTTATCGATGGAGATGTCATTATTGGCAGCAAAGATTATGATGATATGGTCATCAAGGGCAAGATAACCGTCGTGGCAGCCAAAAGCGCAGATGGAAGCGGTGGTAATATCTGGATAGCGGACCGTATCGGGGTATCTAATTACGATGATGCCGGTAATTACTATCCCCGCGATAGTAATGGTATGCCGGATATAGATAATCCCAACATTCTGGGTCTGATTGCGCAGGGTATAATCAAGGTTGTTGATGCGGGTATGACCGATAAAGATGATGATGATAATGGTTCAACTGATTCTGGAGGTGTTGGTATTACACCTGAGACGTATAGTGGTTTTGAATATTTGCCTATTGCTCAGCCAGATAACCCCGCCTCGGTGAAGGGTGACAGTGATTACCATTTGAGGCATTTGCCTGACCCGATGGAAGTAGAGGCCTCTATGGTGATAGGCGGTGGAGGATGGGGAGCAGTAAATGTCAGACGCAACTCGTATGGCGGCAGAAAGGAATGGTCCGGCAGCGACGTGGATAACTGGGACAAGTTGATTGTACGCGGCACTATTGTGGAATGTTGCCGAGGCGTCGTCGGATTAACTTCTTCTCCTGAGGGTTTTAAGAAATGGTATTATTTTGATGAAAGAGTTCTTTTAGGCATTTTGCCGGGCGACCTTTGGCTTCAGGGCAAATACGTTCCTGCCCCATCCGGCTGGCACGACTATCGACCATAATCCGCTATGTAGCACGGCCATCTTGGCCGTGTTTTCACGGGCTGGAAGCCCGTGCCACCGTTATTTATAAGACCTAATATCACAAAATCACACTTCAAGAGCCGTAAAATCCACATATTATAATTTCTAAGTAATACAGCTCCATATTTGAGCCGATGAATACATCTAACCGGTAATCGGTAACTGGTAAATGGTGATTGTTTAGCCATTTAACCAATCCTTCGACTTTGCTCAGGATGGTGAGCGGAGTCGAACCATTACCATTTAATAAAAAAAGGATGATATAGGGAAATGGATTGGGAACGAGTGCTCAATTTTGGACCAGCTGAAGTTTTTGGCCTGGATATCGGTTCATCTGCCGTGAAGATAATCCGGTTGCACAAAGACGATGGTGGCTACGCGGTCACGGCAGCGGCTATTGCCAATATTGCAGCAGGAAAAGATGACGATGATTTCGGCAGAGATAACAGTGACCTGATGGAAATAAACACCATCAGGGCAATTCAGGAGTGTCTTGAGTTTGCTCAGATTCAGACGAAATTGGTTGTTTGCAGCGTATGCGGCCCACAAATCGCTGTGCGAGATTTTAGGTTTCCTTTATTGCCGCATGGAGAAATAGAACCAGCGGTAATGCTCGAAGCAACACAGTCCTGCCCTTTCAACGTAAAGGATGGTGCTATTGACTATCAGTTGATACCTGTCAATGAAAACGAAACAAGTGGTGTTTTAGTGGCAGCGACAAATGCCGTACTAAAAAATAAGATAAATCTGCTTCAAGAAGCTTCTCTTGACTGCGTTATGATGGATATTGACGGATTGGCGCTTTTGAATTGCTTCAATGCATGTGAAAGACGCGAGGCAGGCCGACCAACATCTGTTTTGAATGTTGGAAGCTCTTACACAAATCTGGCAATCATAGGCAGCAACAACTGGCCGTTTATCCGTGATGTGGCCTATGCCGGCAATGACATTACAGAAGAAATCGCCAACGAAAAAAATATATCAAAGGAGTCAGTCAAAAGAGCTTTGTTCAGCGATTCAGCCGAAGCCCCAGTAGAGCTTCACGATAGTTTGGAGAAGGCCTGTTGGAAACTAACTGCCGATGTTACTAAAACACTGCGCTATTATACGGCCCAGGAAAAGACAACCCTTGCGGAGAAGATATACGTCTGTGGCGGTTTTGCTCTGGCCAAGGGGTTTGTTGAGATATTAAATAGCCAGCTGCCGGCGGAAGCTGTGTTGTGGAACCCATTTGACAAATTGCGCTGCGATACTGGCTTAGGTCATCGAGGGACTATGCAAAAAAATGCTCTTCAAAAAAGCGGTCCGGCTTTAACTGTAGCAGCCGGCTTAGCTATGAGGTCCATCTGATATGTTCACGATAGATTTGTTAAAGGGTCAGGGGCTTCCGATAAAGAGCAGGCCGGAAGGCATAGTTGTTGCCGCTGTAACTCTTGCAGTGCCTGTTGTTATTGCAATTGCAATGTTCAGCTTTTATCTACGCAATAGTATCATTATATCCATAAAGAAGCAGGATATAGTTAATTATGAAGCAAAGTTGAGCAAATTGTCGGATGCTGTAGAGCTACAAAAATCGTTCGAAAAAGAAAAAATCGCTTACGGTGGCTGCTTATCGGAAGTCAGGGATTCTATCAACAGACATACCCAATGGTCGCCTATTTTGGCGATACTGGTACAGAATATACCCGACTCAGTGGTATTAGAGAAACTTGGTGTAGGACAGAGTACTGTAAAAAAACAGGTTCCTCGAAAAGATAATCCCCAAGAGATGGTTTATACCAATATCACTGTAAGAACGTTGCGCATGAGTATTTATGGAAGTCCTTATTCCAACTGTGGCGAAGCGGTTAGGGAGTTTCGGAATCGTCTTTGGTCATCATCTTTGCTCGGTCCGAAGCTCGAAAACATCAGAGTTTCACAGAAGTCCGCCAGGGTTGAGAACAGAGATGTTATCTCTTACGAGATAGAATGCGTCTTTAAGCCGGAAATGTAGCAGGTTTTTTATGAAGCTGATTTACAAAAAAAACCTTATGACAGTGGCTTTAATATGGGCAGGTTGCTTCGTATTGATTTTCCTTGTATATATGTTTGTGTTGGTGCCACAGAGCAAAAGCAAAAAAAATATTGAAGAAGAACTCGCCATAACCGAGCGGCAGTATCAATTTGCACTAAAAGCAGCTGAAGAGGGAACTAAAATCCAATTAAAGAGACAAATTAAACAGCTGCAAGACAAGTTGGGGGATTTTGTTGTTGATAGCGAGGGTGCGGCTAATCTAACATTCGATGTAGGTAAAATAGCCCGCGAGCAAAACATATCTTCGTTTAATATCGAAGCTAAAGGCCGGAACGTAATCTTAGAAATACCTAATTGTACCTACATAGGCGAGAGTCACATTGATATTAGCTTCACCGGCCGGTTCAATCAGTTTTTTGTTTTCCTAAATACCTTGGAAAGACACCGACCGGTTATTTTCGTAGATGAGTTCACAGTGGCTCGCTCGAGGGGTCAGGATAAATCGGAGCATCGGGCAACTTTAAACGTGGCGGTTTTTGTCAAGAAAAAGCAGGATGGATAGAAATGCACCCCACGTGCTTTCTTGCAGAAGCGAGAACGGGGGGACACGAGTTTACGGTATAAAGATATGAAAACAATATCAATAGCAAATCAAAAAGGCGGTTGTGGCAAAACGACTACGGCAGTGAACCTCGCCACGGCTTTTGCCAACCTACAAAAGAGGGTACTGATAATTGACCTCGACCCACAGGCGCATACGACTTTAGGATTCGGATATAACCCTGAAGATTTTGATAAAACCATCTATAACGCGCTTACTAAGGCTCAAATCCCGCTCTCAAAAGCACAAGCACCAGTCTCTAAGACGATAGTTGGGACGAGGATAGAGGGGCTAGATCTGGCTGCGAGTAATATATTGCTTTCCGGTGTCGAGTTTGAGTTAGCAGCAGTCTACGGCAGGGAATATGTGCTACAGCAGCAGCTTGATTCCATAAAAGATAATTATGATATATGTGTTATTGACTGCTCGCCTTCACTAAGTCTGCTGACGCTGAATGCTTTGGTTGCGAGCACCGATTTAATAGTACCCGTACAAACCCATTATTATGCACTTGAAGGCCTAAGACAGCTGCTTGAGACGGTAGATATTGTTAACGAACGATTCAATGCCGGCTTGAGGACTTTGGGTGTTCTTCTTACCTTTGTGGAGCATACATCCTTGAGCAGAGATGTCCAACGTCAGATGCGGGAATTCTTCGGGGATTTAGTATTCAACACGGTCATTCATCGGGCAACAAAGTTAGCGGAAGCCCCAAGTGCAGGTGAACCAGCTTTGAGGTATGCACCGAAAAGCAAAGGTGCTGTTGAATACAGAGTTCTGGCTGAAGAGATATTGAATGACAGGATATTGGCTGAACAAACATGCAATGTCAAGGTTCTGGCTGAGCAGATAAATTCATAATGGTAAGCTCAGTTTAAAGTACTGATGGATTTTCGGTGTGAGTTTGCGGTGTGAAGATATGAGAACGATAGCAATAGTGAATCAGAAAGGTGGTTGCGGCAAAACAACTACTTCGGTTAACCTCGCAGCCGGCCTTGCCAAAAGGGGCAAAAGGGTGTTGATAGTTGACCTTGACCCGCAGGCGCATTCGACTTTAGGTCTTGGCCATGACCCTGACAAACTAATCAAGACTATTTATCATGCTCTTACTCTTACGGGCGATCAAGACAGGATTTCCGACGTCATAATAAACACGAATACAGAATTGCTTGATCTGGCACCAAGTAACATCCTGCTCGCAGGAGCTGAGCTTGAATTGACACTTGTATTCGGGAGGGAGTTTGTCTTAAGCGAGCAGCTTAATAGTATAAATGACGAATATGATATATGTGTTATTGATTGCCCTCCGTCGCTGGGTCTTTTGACGCTCAATGCGCTTGTTGCGAGCACTGATGTTATTGTGCCTGTACAAGCGCATTACTATGCTATGGAGGGACTAAAACAATTGCTGCAGACTGTCAACATTATCCGAGAGCGTTTCCACCCTTGCGACGTAAAAATCCTGGGGCTATTGCTGACTTTGGTCGAAAGCAGGACGACGTTGAGCAAACAAATACAACAGCAGATGAGAGGATTTTTTGGCAATTTGGTGTTCGATACGGTTATACACAGAACGGTAAAGTTGGCTGAAGCCCCGAGTGCCGGTGAGTCGGTTATTACTTACGCCCCTGAAAGCAAAGGAGCCGTTGAATACAAGGCTTTAGCTGAGGAGATATTAAATGCAAGAGAATGAACACAAGAAAAAGCGTAAGTCGGGATTGCACAAGGAGATATCATCAATCTTCGAGGGCGTTCCGGTTCCGGGTAAGAGAGAGGAGTCTTCAGGTGCGGCTCCACCGGAGCGGGCAGAGCAAGGCCCTGCGAGACCACCGGCTCCGGAGCCCCGGGTACCTTCTCAGAACATCCCCACTGTAAAACCTGGGCCTGCGAAGCAGTCGATGATGAAAAAGGCTGCTGCGGCGAGGAAAAGCGGCGAATCCGGTTGGCGGAATACCTGGCTAAAGATAAAAAATAAGCTCTTCAAATCAGAACCGGGAGTTGACTCCTCAAGGCAAAAATTAATGTTAATATTGATACCCATCCTCTGTATTGCCTTAATCTATGTGATTATGCCGCTTTTCAGAAGACCTAAAATATCCCAATCCATAGGAGTTGGGCCGACAGGGGTTGCTGCTGACTATAAAGGTGAAATTGATTGGCAGGTTCCAGAGCCGTATTCAACAACGCTTCGGGACCCTATGCTGCCGCCTTTGGAGACGGATGTTGCTGGAGAAACTGGAATAATAGAAAGCGGAGGAACTCTAATCGTAAAAGGTATCGTACACAGCAGGGACAATCCTGCTGCGGTTGTTGGTACCCAAATAGTGCATGTGGGTGACGTAGTATCAGGTGCGAGTATTGTAAAAATAAATCAAGATAGTGTTGAGTTTAAAATAAACGATAAAAAGTGGGTCCAAAAGGTTCAACGATGAAATGGTTAAACGGTGATTGGTTAACGGTTCGACAGGCTCACCGTGGCGAGCAAAGTCGAGCCAATGGTTAAATATTTACCAATTACAAGTTACCAATTATAAGTCAGGAAAAGGAAGTACTATGAAAAACTTTATAGTTAAATTTAGCCGATTAAAGCTTTTGCTGCTTTTTGCATTTATTTGTCTGACCTGCGCTGTCACTATAGCAGAAATTGAAGTGGAATCAGCCGTAGAACCAGCCGTAGAACAAATAGCAGAACCAGCAGTAGAACCAGCCGTAGAACCGGCCGTAGAACAAATAGCAGAACCAGCAGTGGAACCAGCAGCAGAACAACCAGCGGGACCAGAGGAGGTGGTGATATTGCCTCTTAAGGAGCGGATGGAAAAGCTAATAAGTGTCGAGTTCAGGAACACTGCTATCGAGGATGCGTTAATGCTGATGGCCGACCAGGCGAACGTTGACATCGTTAAAAGCCCTTCAGTTACAGGCAGTGTAACAGTTAAGCTCACCAATGTGCCGCTGAAAGAAGCGCTGGACAATATTCTTGCAGCACACGGCTATAGGTATGTGGCAGACAGGAATATGATAAGAGTAGCGCCAGCGGATGAAATTGAACAGGTAGCTGAAAGGATTGTCAGCAGAATTTATCGAATTACGTATGCAGATGTCAGAGAAGTTGAGTCAGCTTTGAGGAAATTCATTTCGAAGCAAGGTTCGATATCTTCCAGTCTCGGCACGAGCAACATAATTGTTACCGACACTGAAGTCCAGATTAAGGCCATGGACGAGTTTGTCGAAGAGGTTGACCGCATGACGCCCCAGATACTTGTCGAGGTAAGAATATATGATGTAACCAGCACAGAGGGCTTCGATATCGGGGCAGAGTGGTATATGAGCCGAAATGTACCCATGACAGATGTTGGAGAGAAAAAAACGCATAAGAGAACCGATACCGAGACCAGTGGAACCCACACCGTGGAAACGACTGTAACTGTAACCGAGACGGTGGATACCACCGTAGACCCACCAACGAGCGGAACGATTACTGAGACTGAAACCGTAACGACGGATAAAGCAGGACCACTAACCGGCTATGGAATCGAGGATACCGATGAGACAACAGAAGAGTCATCGCATAGCTGGTGGAAGGATGGTGCGGGAGAGTATATTCCATATAGAAAGAGTAAGCCATTTGTAGGCGGCTCGTTTGATACGGATGTAGGTGGTACCATACGCCTTGGTTTTCTCGATATGGTTGATGTAGAGCTGGTGCTGAACATTCTGCGCACCCAGGTTGGCGCCAAGCTCCTTGCGAACCCTCGGATTCTGGTACTTGATAACGAAACTGCCGAGTTCAAAATCATAAGCGAAATTCCCTACACCGAACAAAGCGACACATCCTCCGGCGGTTCGATGACATCAACCAGGTTTAAAGATGTCGGCGTTGAGCTTAAGGTTACCCCGCATCTTACAAGGGAGGGTATGGTAAGATTGCACATCATACCGGAATTTAGCGTTGTTTCAGAACTTGGGAGTATAATTATAGGGAGCAATTTGCGTGCCGTGCCAACTATTGATACCCGTAAAGTTAACACGAAAGCATTGGTAAAAGACGGTCAGACTGTTGTGATTGGCGGGCTGCGCAAAAGGGAAGTTACGCAGAATATTAGTAAAGTACCGCTACTCGGCGATATACCCGTTCTGGGAAATCTATTTAGTGATGTAAGCGAATCGGTTGAAACCAATGAATTGATTATTTTCATAACACCGAGGATTGTTATCGAGCCGACTCTTTCAGCAGGCGAGGCCGAGGGTTTAAGAGCAACCGAATTTGGCGGACCAAGGATTATTTATACCGGAGACGAGAAAGCCGAAAAATCAGGGAAATAATCACCACAGAGTCCTTAACTATAGCCCTTATTGGCTGTGCTGATACAGTACCGAGTCCGAATCTGACCGTTCACCGTCTTAATCTTTCTTTACATAAAGCGTCTGTGTGGGGAAGGCAAATTCGATTTTCTCGGCTTCAAATCGCTTCATCATTTCTAAATTAACACGCTGATTTACCTCGTAATACAGCCAGTAATCAGCCGGCTTGACCCAGTAACTCATGTAAATATTCAATGAACAATCATTAAACTCGTTAAAGTACACTCTCGGCGGTTTATCAGGGTCGGTGTTTACCTCTGGGACGTCAGCGAGAATCTCTTTTATAATCTCGACAGCTTTTTTTGCCTTGGTATGGCCTGAATCGTAAGTTATGGTGATGTTAGACGTCCTGCGGATAAAGGGACGTTTGCCCAGGTTTTCTACGGCCGAATTCGTTATTACACTGTTTGGTATTGTAACGAGGTGTCCATCTAATGTGCGCAAGCGTGTGCTTCTAAAGCCGACTTCCTCGACCGGCCCTAAATGCTCGCCAATCTTTACAAGCTCTCCCATTTGAAACGGCCGGTCGGTAAAGATGGTGATAGAGCCGAAAAAGTTCGCAATGGTATCCTTGGCGGCCAGAGCTATCGCAATACCGCCAACACCAGCGCTAAGAAGAAGTGACTTGACATTCGTGCCTAAGATATTCTCGCTAATCAGAAGAACAGCGACAATTGCAATCGTTATTCGCAGGGCCTTGCGGACTATAGGTACCAGCATATCGTCAAGTTTTGTATCTGTTTTACCAACGAGGCGATTTAGATAGTATTCAATGATATCGACGAGGCGGTAAAGTGCATAGGCAAGAGCGATAGCCCCTATCACTCGAGCGATTGTTGTCCAACCATTGCTTATGGCAGTTCGAATCCCAGTTTCATCGTTAAAGAATAAAGGGGTTTTTGCAAAGAATATGCTGGCAGCAAATATCGCTACATAGATTGGATTGGCCATGGATTTGAACAATAGTGTC
>CAZZHL010000002.1:0-30537 GCA_964653945.1 uncultured Pirellulales bacterium | reverse complement strand
GAAATCCCACGCAAACTTTAATTGCAAGCTTTCTGGTTTTGATAGTTTCCGGGGCGGGATTGCTGATGCTGCCGAAAGCGTCAGCGGCCGGCAAGGAGAGCGTGAGCTTTGTTGATGCTCTATTTACCGCGACCAGTGCCACTTGCGTCACCGGGCTTATCGTAAAGAATACCGGTGAAGACTTCAGCTTGATGGGACAGGTGGTAATCCTGTCGCTGATTCAGCTTGGCGGTCTTGGTATAGTAGTGTTCGGCGCGGTATTTGCGCTGCTGCTGGGACAAGCACTGGGTTTGCGCGAATCGGTGGCAATGCAGGATTTGCTGAGTGCCCGCACGCTTAGCCGGATAAGCAATATGATTGTTTTTATTTTTGTAGGGACGATAGTAATCGAAGCTATTGGTGCGGTATTGCTTTTGCCGATGTGGGGTGACGTGCAGAGCTACAGCGCCAGCTACCAGCGGCAATGGTTCTGCAGTATTTTTCATTCCATCAGTGCTTTTTGTAATGCCGGCTTTAGTTTGTTTAGTGACAGTTTTGTGGGTTACAATCGGAGTTGGCAGATATACGTAGTGGTCTGTCCTTTGATAGTGCTGGGGGGACTTGGCTTCAGCGTACTTTATGACCTGGCTAATATTGCAGCTGACAGGGTAAAGCGATTCTTCAAAAGGCGTTTTTTCGAGCGTTATAAGCTTTCGATGGAAGCGCCGAAAAGGATGCAGCTGCAGACCAAGATAGTTCTTAGCGTAAGTGCATCTCTTATAATTTTAGGAATGTTAGGCATACTTTTGTTTGAACGTTATGCAGCACCTACTTTGCCCATCGCCGATAGAGTGGCATCCGAAGTCCCATCCGGCAAAGTAGGTGCTGCACTGTTTCAATCGATAACTGCCAGGACAGCCGGGTTTAACACAGTCAATATCGCAGAACTGACGGCTTCGAGCAGGATTGTTTTGATTCTGCTTATGTTTATCGGTGGTTCGCCCGGCTCAACAGCGGGTGGAATCAAGACTGTAACATTGGCGGTGGTGATAATGATGGTTTTTGCGGCCCTGCGGAAGCGTCAGGAAGTCGAAATGTTTAAACGTTCTGTTCGGGTGGCTATTGTTGGCAGGGCGGTTACTGTTACGCTGCTTTTTGTTTTGGTTTTGTTCGGGGCCACATTGGCACTGAGTATCACAGAGAATGTGAGTAACCCAACAGAAGATGCCCAGAAATTTAAAATGTCGGATATTATGTTCGAGGCGGCTTCTGCTTTGGGGACAGTCGGCTTGACAACAGGCAAAACCGCCTTTTTGACAACCGTTGGGAAATTGGTTATTATTGCCGTAATGCTTATTGGGAGACTTGGGCCGTTGACGTTATTGGCGGCTCTGACGTTTAACTTAAAACCGGTTAAGTATAATTATCCGGTTGAGGCGGTGATTGTTGGATAGGAAGTTGGCCACGAAGACACAAAGCCACAAAGAGATTAATAGTGAAAAACAAATACGGTTTTGCTTAGTGCCTTGGTGTCTTTGTGGCAGAAAATAAAAATAGGAGCTGATAAAATGAAACGGTTTGCTGTAATAGGATTGGGACATTTCGGCAAGAAACTGGCTATCGCCCTTGCGATGAGCGGCGCAGAGGTTATCGCGATTGACAAAAACAGAGAGCAGATAGAGCTAATTGGAGACCAGGTAAGTCACGCCGTTCGGCTGGACAGCACCGACGAAGAGGCGCTTAAGGCTCAGGGCGTTGATAAGGTCGATGTTGCCATCGTTAGTATAGGCCAGGGCACAGGACAGGGATTCGAGGCCGCGGTTTTGACTGTAGTGAACCTAAAGCAGATGGGAGTAAAGCAGATTTTTGCCAGAGCGGAAGATTTGATTGCAGGCGAGGTGTTTTCTAAAATAGGCGCTACCGATGTTATCTATCCTGAAATTGAGTCGGCTCAGCGATGGGCATATAAACTTATCGCACCGCAAATCGGGGAGAAAATAGATTTTGCGCCCGGCTATAGCTTAGCCCGGATAAAGTCGCCGGCCAGCTTCGATGGAAAGACACTGATGGATTTGCAGCTGAGGCAGAAATACAATGTAAATCTGGTTGCAATCAAGCGCGGCGAAGACAGCAGGGCAAAGAGCAAGGAGAAGGGCGATATTATTAATGTCCCTATGCCCAATACCGTAATCTATGAGGGCGATATCCTGATGGTTGCCGGTTCCGACGCAGACCTGGCAAAACTGCCACAGGAGTAGGGGCAAAATTATCTTTTTAAAGTTTTCGGTATTTTCGCAGTATGTCGAGGAGGTTTTGCATATCTTCGGGAAGAGGGGCTTCGAATTTCACCATTTGCTCTGTTGTTGGGTGTTTGAATTCGAGTGTTGAGGCATGCAGGGCGACTCGTTTTATGACGGAGTCCTGAGGGGCTGGCTCGGCGTCCTGCAACTGCCATAGATAAATGGGTTTGCCACCGTACATATCATCGGCGACGATAGGGTGTTTTATGGATGATAAGTGCACTCTTATTTGATGTGTTCTGCCTGTTTTGGGTGTTAGCTTCAATAGCGAAAAGCCGCGAAAAGATTCGATGACCTCGTAAAAGGTGATTGCTTCTTTACCGATTTTCGGCCTGATTGCATATTTTTCTCTTATTTTTGGATGAATACCGAGCGGTGCATTTACTCGGTCGGCTGAAAGCTGTGGAGTTCCATGGACGACAGCGAGATAAGTCTTTTTGACCTGGCGGCGTTCGAATTGTTTTGCGACCTTCCATTGTGCAATGTCGTTTTTGGTAACGACCATAACACCGGTCGTATTTTTATCCAGCCGATGCACAATACCGGGGCGTAATTCACCGAGACCACTCGATAGCTTATCGCAATAGAATGCCAGGGCATTTACCAGGGTGCCGTGGGTGTTGCCGCGGGCAGGGTGGACTATCAGAGCAGGCGGTTTGTTAAGAACAATCAAATCGGAGTCTTCATAAATTATATTCAGGGGGATATCTTCGGGCAGAATGTCTTTGCTCGGAAGCTGTGGGAGTGTCAAATTAATTTTATCGCCCGGGCTTAGCTTAAAGCTGGGTTTGGCGATTTTGCCGTTAACTTTGACGGCGCCTTGCTTGATAATGTTTTGGAGCATCACCCTGCTGAAGTTGCTGAATCGACAGTGGAGGTATTTATCGAGCCGGCGTTCCTTGATTGAAGTTCCTACTTGAAGCGTCATCGGTCTATGACTGGGGTCTTCGCCCAGACAAGATGGCTCGCATCCGCTATCCTGCATCAGGCATCTCGCTTCGCGAATTATTCACCTGGTTGGTATCGTTGATATTGCTTACCTCAGGGATGGCGTTTGGCGATATGGGGCCTAAATTGACGTCAGGGGTGTTTGTATCAGCGGGCTCTGTAAATTCAATAACAGGCATTTTAGGTGCCGGCTTAAAGACGAGCTTTTGCTTGTAGTCGCCCATTGTCTCGATACGGGCCTTTGCCTGGGTAGCAGCTACGGTACCTTCGAAATCAGGGTTTGTAGTGATGTCGCGATATATTTGCTCTGCCATCTCAAAGTTACCGAGGTCTTCCTCGCACAGTCCCAGGCCGAGTTTAGCCGCAGACGTTAGCAAGGGATTGTCCGGACATATCTCCAAAGCTTTGGCATAGCTGGCCTTTGCACGGCTGAGCTGGTCTGATGATTCCTGCTCTGTATAAGCCGAAAGACGGTAATGCAATTCTGTCCGAAGGGCTTCCCCTTGCTTAATAAACGCAAAGGCAGACATCTGGTTGTCTTCTGTATTTTCGGCCAGAATTCTCAGACTTTCGGCTGTCTGAAGCAGTATAAATGAAATGTCTTTGCCTTGCTCCTGGGCCTGAAGGATTTGCGCTTTGCCGGTCAATAACTGGCCGGCAAGGCTTGTAAGCTCAAGCTGTTTTTGAACTGTTATGTCTCTACTGTGCAGACGCCAGATATAAAGCGCGGCAAATGCCAGAATAAAGGCCGATACAAGGATGATATATGTGCGGTTTTCATTGGCCCATTGTGGCAAGTGGGTTAGCCACTCAGCCAATTCATTGGTTTTTAGTTCGTGCCGATGGTCGGGTCTCATACTTGGAGTCCTTTCAGTCGCTAAAGATGAGCTTGAGCGAAGTCGATTGGGTCATTTATTTGCCTGTTTTTTTCCTAAAATAGATTGCGAACAAAACCGATTTATTTGAAATCAGCTTAGAATTTGAACCGATATTCTAACAGAATGACTTTTATTTTGCAATAGGCCTTTTTATTGATTATAATCTTGTTTTTTAGCTAAGACCAATTAAATGTGTATGGTTGCTCACAATTATGGCGAAATGTAAAGTTTTCTGCTTTTTACTGGTTCTGGGCCTGATTAACCCCGTTAGAAATAAAACACAAGGGGTACACGCATTGCCTTGGGCAAGAACTTCTAACGGGGTTAAATCAGGGGTTTGTTTGGCAGATGAGCCCCGTAGCACCGTAAGGCGTCCTGTGGACATACAGGCAGGTGTGTGGTCGGATACTGTGAGCCCGCCTCAATCCCTCGCAGGAGCAGAGCTACAGGCCGAGCAGCAGGATAAGCCCAAGGCCCCAAAAGCGTTAGAGGGCATTTGGGATTCTAATAAGTATATTAGTGTTGATGAAGTTCAGCCCGGGATGGAGGCGTATTGCCTTACCTGTTATAAAGGTGCTGAGATTGAGAAGTTTGATTTGGACGTTCTAAGCGTAGTTCGCAATATATCACCAGGCAGGAATGCAATTTTAGTTCAGGGTACTGACGAACGTTTTGTCCGCACAGGTCCTGTAGCCGGATGCAGTGGTTCACCGGTCTATATTGATGGCCGATTGGCGGGAGCATTAGCTTTCGCTTGGCTTTTTAGCAAAGACCCGCTTTATGGCGTGACACCCATTGAAGAAATGCTCGAAGTGGGCCAGGTCAGTAGTTCTGACTCGTCCCGAGCGAAGTCGAGGGAGCAAGATGGCCAAGTCGGATTTGTGTTTGATTTTTCCAAGCCGATTGATTTTTCGGAAATTGATAGGCAAATTGCAACCCCACGACTTTCAAAAGACAGCGGTCTGAGCGGTATTAGTCTTTTGCCTTGCCCATTGATAACCTCCGGATTGCCGGCGAGTGTTTGCGGGCAATTGGGAGCCTGGGTCGAACCTTTCGGGCTTATGGTTGTTCCCGGCATCAGTAGTGCAGCCCCCGCTCTTGCTTCGCAAGAAGCTGCGGGGGTGCAATTAGAGCCGGGCGCCGTTCTTGCCGTTCCGTTGGTGAGCGGCGATATAGTAATGTTTGCACTTGGTACGGTAACTTTGGTTTCAGGCGATAAGGTTTACGGCTTCGGGCACAGCTTACTCAGCTACGGTTTTGTGGATTTACCGATGGCCACAGGGCAGGTGCATGCTGTGATGTCAAGTATGTATCGTTCTTTTAAGCTCGGCAGTATGGTTGAAATAGTTGGTGCTTTGACGGCGGATGAGTCAGCGGCGGTCTTGGGGAAGATTGGCGCAAAGGCAAGGATGATACCTCTTACGGTAAAAATAGCCCGTTATAATGACCCTGAGATAAGAGTATATAACTGCCAGATTGTTAATAATCAGATACTTACCCCAGCGCTGCTTCGCTCAGCTATAGCTGGAGCAGCTTTTTACCTTGGTGATTATCCGCCGGAGCATATGATTGAGTATAAAGCTGCTATCGCGGTTGAGGGCGCCGAATCGATTACCTTTGAAAATGTTTCAACTGATATTGGTCTAAATGAAATGATAATGGAAAGTGCCGCTTCAGTTGCGCTTCTTATGAATAATCCCTATAAGAAGGTTAATATAGAATCATTTGATTTCGATATTCGTGTATTGCCAAAGAGCATTGTCTCACATATATGGTCGGCTGATTTGTCTGATTCGAAAGTTAAAGCAGGTGAGCAAATAGATATTGAGGTAGTTGTGGAATCATTCCTGACGGGCAAGCAGCGATACCAATTCAGCTTCGAAATACCCCAGGAATTGACCCCGGGAAGATATAAGTTAATTGTGTGTGGCTCGAGAGGTTATATGCAGTTTCTGAGGAAGGCCGTATCGTACAAATTTACTGCTCGAAGTTTCCCGGAGTTGATTGAGGCCTTAAATCATATTTTGCAAATAAAACGAGATAAATTGTATTGCCTTTTGACCTTGCCGCCAGGCGGTGTTACGGTGGAGAATGCTGAGCTGCCTGATTTGCCTGCGACAAAGGCATTGGTCTTGCAGAATATGAAAAGGACGCTGATAACTCAGCCATATCAACATTGGTTCGAAAGAAGTTTGGAAACCGATACCATTGTTATTGACGAAAAAGTTTTGAGTATAACGGTAGAAGAATGACCCCCACTGCTGTCTTGCCCGCCGCCCCGACTCGCGTCAGGAGACGCGGGGGCAGGCGACAGCAAGACGTGGGGGCGGATTAATTTGGAGAGTTCTTATGAGAGGTAAATCTCACCTTAATTGTCCCCGTGCTTTCTGGCCTGAGCTATCCCGGCGTTTGCGAAAGCAATGGACGTGGCCATCCTGCCGTAAGGCATCCCTTACAGGACTGACGGGAGAATGGGTAGCGATTTTAGTAACGGTTTTGGTTTTGTCCTTGGGACTCCTTATGGAGAACTCGGCCAGTCTGGCGGTTAGCAGTAAGGTCACGCGGCATGAAAGCGGTTCTGACTTATTAAAAGGCCAAACCAAAGATGTTGTGATTGGTTCACGAGGGACTATTCAGCTTGGGCGGGCAGCCGAGGTACTGATTGAAGACTTTGAGGACTTTGAAGATGTTTGGTCGATAAACAGCATCGTTGTAAGTGGTGGAACGATTTATTTTGGCACAAGCCCTAATGGTGGTATTTATAAGTACAGTCTGAACCAGTTGAAAAAGATTTATCCGCTCGAATCAGATGTAAACGCACCCAATCGAGCCGAGGAAGCCCTGTCCAGCGAGCAGTCTGAATCACCGAACGATGTAAACAAGCCTGAGATGGATAAATCCGCCGTACTTCTGGCGGATAAATCTAAGGCCGAGGAGTATCTATCGAATGAACACATTTTCGCAATGGCAACTGATGTTTCCGGCAGGCTTTTAGCCGGCATAAGCGGTAAACAGTGTAGTCTATATCGGTTTGAGGCGGACAAGGCAGAAATCATTTTTGAGCCAAATGACGCCAAATATATCTTTGCAATAGCAACCGACGATGCGGGTAATATCTATTTGGGTACGGGGCCGAAGGGCAAGATTTACAAGCTTGATTCCTTTGGCAAAGAAGCGGAGCTTATTTACGACAGCCGTGATAAAAACATACTTTCGCTGGTGGTTGGAGAACACGGCTTTGTTTATGCCGGAAGCGACACAAGAGGGCTGGTGTATAAGATAAATCCTCGCACTAAAAAAGCGGCAGTTTTATATGATAGCGACCAACCGGAGATTACAGCACTATTATTTACCACAGATGGTAATTTGCACGCGGCGGCGACATCAGCCAAGGCTGTTCAAACCCAAACTAAGTTCGCTTCACAATTACCATTTGCCGGTCGGCCTGAAGTCGAAGAGTCAGAAGAGGAGGAAGAAGAGGAGGAGAAAAAGGAAGGTGCCAGTATAGGCGGGGGAGGTTTCACACTTAAAATTGCAAATACAAAAAAGGAAGCCGATGATGATAAGTTAAGCTCAAAACGAGCAGCGCTTCGTAAACTAATCAAGCCGACGAAAGCCAGTTACGTGTACAGGATAAACGAAGATGGCTTCGTGACGAGTATATTTAGTGAAACTGCGGTTTTTTTCTGTCTGGCGGAAGAAGATAAGAAGCTGCTCGTCGGAACCGGAAGCGACGCTCAGCTTTTTGCAGTTGACCCGGCTTCAGAACAGCAAGCCATAATCTATAAGGATGAGCAGGCGTCTCAAATAACAGCATTAATAGTAGCCCGTGGAGACGTGTATCTTGGCACCGCAAACCCTGCGAAGCTGATAAAGTTAGGGCCCGGACTTGCTCGTGAGGGGACTTACACTTCCGACCTTATTGATGCAGAACAGCCGGCAAAATGGGGGAAATTGCAGTTAGATGCTGATATTCCAAAAGGATGCAAGGTTCTGGCGGCTTCTCGCAGTGGAAATGTTAAGGATGTAAACGACCCTACTTTTTCAGACTGGACGGAGTTGGTGGAAATTAAGGAGCCGGTACAACTGCACTGTCCTCTGGGTAGATTCTGTCAGTATAAGCTTGTATTGAGTAGCGAAGATGTTAACGAGAGCCCGATTATCAGGGAGGTTGCCGTTGCCAGCAGTGTGCCGAACCTGGCACCAAAGGTCAAGTCGGTCAGCGTTGACAGGATAGCAACGAAGCAAGGGTCGTTCAAAATCAGCTATAAGGCCGAAGATGATAATGGTGACGAGCTGATTTATGAGATAGACTTTAGAAAAGTCGGAAGGACAAACTGGATTGAACTCAAAGACAAGCTTGAAGAGAGCGGTTTTGAGTGGGACAGTAAGACTGTTGAGGACGGACGGTACGAGGTCAGGGTAACTGCAAGCGATGAGAGAGGGAATACCACCGCCACCAAGCTGACGGGCAGCAGGATGAGTGAATCAGTCGTGGTTGATAATACCGGGCCGGCCATTGCAAAGCACGCTATCGAGCAAGTTGACAAGACTATAACGCTGAGACTGCAGGTGGCTGATGAGTTCAGTGTGATAGGCAAGCTGGACTATACCATTGACAGCAACGCTCAGTGGATAAATGCTGTACCTGATGACCAGGTTTATGATACTACAGAGGAGGATTTTACAATTGTGATAGAAAAACCGGAGGCAGGTGAGCATGTAATCGCCGTCAGGGTCGGTGATGACGTTGGTAATGCAACATATAAATCTTTTGAGGTCGATGTGAGCGGCCAATAGTATTTATCAGCTTCGACCAGATATTAAACTGAATAGTCGTGCGATATATTAAGTTTGAAAAGATATCAGAGACGGTTGAATCGCTGTGCATAGCAGCCGGTTACGAGCTCGGTGATGATGTTTTAGCTGCTCTTGAACAGGCGGCGCAAAAAGAATCAAACTCAACAGCAGCCAAAATTCTGAATCAGCTTATTGAAAATGCGCGGACGGCAAAGGCCGAATCAATACCATTATGTCAGGATACGGGACTTGCAGTGGTCTTTGTGGATTGTGGGGCTGATGTGGCGGTTAAGCCACCCCTTCGGCCTCGCTCAGGGCGGGCTGCCGGACAAGAGCAAGCGACGCTTGTAGATGCAATCAACGCCGGCGTCAAGGCCGGTTTTCAAAAAGGGTATCTACGGGCAAGCGTTGTTATCGACCCTTTGAATACCCGTAAAAATACCGGCTCAAACACACCTGCTATAATTCATCATGTGATTGTGCCGGGCGAGAAGCTGAAGCTAAGCGTTATGCTCAAAGGCGGCGGCTGCGAGAACAAGAGCCAGTTCAAGATGTTCAGGCCTACGGCGGAAAGGCAGCAGATAATAGACTGGATTGTTGATGTGGTAAAAAATGCCGGAGCCGATGCCTGTCCGCCGTTTATTGTTGGGGTAGGTATCGGAGGCGATTTTGAATTAAGCTGTTTATTAAGTAAAAGGGCGCTTCTTAGGGATTTAAATCAGGCAAATAGCGACAAACCCGCCAAACAGACGGCGGGCAAGTTTTACGCTGAGCTTGAGAAAGATTTACTTTCAGCAATCAATGCTCTCGGGCTGGGTCCGCAGGGGCTTGGCGGTGATACTACCGCTTTGGCTTGCCTGGTTGAGACTGCTCCGTGTCATATTGCATCGCTGCCGGTAGCGGTTAATATCGAGTGCCACAGCCACAGGCACAAAACAGCGATTATATTGTAACACGGGCTTCCAGCCCGTGATGAAAAACACGGCCAAGATGGCCGTGCTACTTTTTTTCCAGCCAGTGGTCAGCTAATATCGCAAGGTCGTAGAAGTTTACAATATCATCGTGATTTATATCGCCTGCAGGATAGACCCGCAAAAATGGATACGTTTGATTCTCGCCGATATTCCAGATTTCTATAAAATCCCAGCCGGCATCGGTAAATGTGCTTTCAGTCTGCATCTCGATTGTTGAAAGTGGTGTACCAATGCCGTTATCCGGCCCACCGGTCTCTATGTCCCAGAAAGAAGCCTCAATTTCTCCTACTATATGAAGACCGACCAATCCACCTATGTCAGAACTTCCCGTAACCTCACCGGTTGAGTAGCAGTTGTATATATAACCAGAGGAGTAATTTCCGTACCCGTTTTGCCCCACCAGCCCACCAACAAAATCGGTTCCTGTAACGCTGCCTGTTGCATAGCAATTTGAAATCGTGCCGTCGTACTTATTGTATCCTACCAGACCGCCAGTGTAATCAATTCCAGCAACAGCTCCTTTTGCATAGCAATTTGAAATACTACCTTTATAATTCCATCCCACCAGCCCGCCAGAGTACTCATTTCCATCAACGGCTCCTGTTGCATAGGAATTCGAAATCGTGCCACTATTGTATCCTACCAGACCGCCAGTGTGCCAAACTTCCCCAGAAACGATCCCGGTTGCATAGGAATTCGAAATCGTGCCTCCATGGTGTCCCACCAGCCCGCCAGCACCAAAAGTGCCTAAAATGCTACTTGAAGAATAACAGCTTATTATTATGCCACGATTGGACCCTACCAGCCCACCGGTACCACCTTCATACGGTGTACTGCCGGTTCCGGTAACATTTCCAGTCGAATAACAGTTAGTCATCGTGCCCCAATTGGACCCTAATAGCCCGCCGACCAGACGATTTCCCGAAACGCTTGCGCCCTCGGCGCTGCAGAGACTAATCGTACCATTTTCTAACCAGCCGACAAGACAGCCAACGCGATGTGAAGAATGACCTGTTGTATTAACATTTGGGTTGATTAGAGTCAGGTTTTTAATTTCCGCATTCGGGTCATTAACATAACCAAAAAGACCAATGTAGCCGGTGTCAGTGCATTGGTAAGTAAAGTTGGAAATTGTATGGTCGTTGCCATCAAAAACACCAGTAAAAGCGTTGTTGTCATTTCCGATAATGTTAAATTGCGTGCCGGTATAATCAGCCAGGTTGATGTCGGCAACGAGTAAAAAGTGTTTGTCCCAATCGTCTGGATTTGCGCCGATTGCGTTCATATCCTCCACTGTGGCGATTAGATATGGGTCGTTCGGCTCGCCAGTGCCGCCGCTATAAGCACCCGCTGAAGTGCTCATAGCTAATAAGACCACCATTGATAACAGTATGAATGATTGCGTTCTCATCTTTACCACCTTACCTTTCTTTAAAATAAAATTTATCATTCGCGGCCCTGCACAATCAGGGCACCAGACTATCTGGCTTGCGAATCCACAATCCATTTTGTAAAGAAATTTGGGCAAATTCTGACCATCATGCTTTTAGGCTCAGTTTTCACGATTACCAATCATGATTTTGCTGCGCATTTATAAGATGCGCAATTTCTACGCCCTGTTTCGTAAATGTTGCCTTTTTGAAAGGTGGGCTTAAGGTATGATAAGAAAAAAAATGATGGCAGTTCAAATTATAACATTACTGCTTTATAAACCTACCTTCATCTACTTTTACTTCATCTATCTTGATAGTAACACAAGATAATCTTTCTGTCAAATAAAATCCCGACAAATTGGCTAAAATTATAGGTTTTTTTGCCATTTGCCTAATATCTTTATTTTTAACCTGGAATTTCATATCAAGGGCGTTTTCAGGTCTATTTTTTGTGTTCCGGGGGGCAATTTAACGGGGATAAGAACGGTTTACCTGATAGTCTTGCTGCATAGATTTGCGATGGTGATGTAATCTTGGGGTGAGAGTTGTTCGGGGCGCTTGTGCGGGTCGATGGATGCACGGCTAAAAATATCCTGCCAATTTTTATCTGCAAATTTGCCTTTCGCTAATTTGCTGCAGCCAATAAGGGTTTTACGCCGATGGCCCATAAAGAACCCTACGATTTCGCTGAATAGCTTCATATCTTTGATTCGGCGGACTTTTTCTTTGCTGCGAACAAACCTGACGATTGCTGAGTCAACTTTCGGCTGGGGCCAGAAGACTGTTGGCTTCAGAACTCTGAGCAATTCTACGTCACCGGTTGCGCACAGTAAGATGCTCAGGATGCCGTAATCCTTGTTGCCCCTTCGACTCCCTCGACTGTGCTCGGGACAGGTGCGCTCCCTTCGGCAATGCTCAGGGCAGGCGGGCACTGCTGTCATTCGGTCCGCAACCTGCTTTTGGACCGTGACACACATACTGTCTGCAACTAATGGCCCAGTAACCAGATTCAGCATTACAGGCGAGGCGACGTTGTAAGGCAGATTCGCCACTAACAGGATTCGGCCCCCTCGACTGTGCTCGGGGCAGGCTTTGTATTTCTTACGGGCCTTCGCCTCGCCGAAGTGGCTTCGGCCACGCAGGCGGGCAGAAGCAATGGCATTTAAAACGAGCGGGCTGATAGTGTTTTTGTTCTTAAGGATATCGGTGTTGATAATCTTGACATTTTTTTCCTTTGCGAGCCGGCTTTTTGCGATTTCTGTCAGAATCCGGTCGTACTCGACAGCAAGACAGTAACCTGCATGTTCAGCTAAGCCCTCAGTCAAAGAGCCTGTACCGCAGCCGACCTCGAGCACAATATCGGAAGCGCTTATATCAGCAGAATCTATAAGCAGACGCATCAAGTTCAGGTCGATGAGGAAGTGCTGGCCAAGTCGTTTGTTCACTGAAGCGCCGGCTGAAGTGAGCAACTGCTGGATTTGCTGCTTAGTTTGCATTTGTATCAGCAATTCCTTGCGTTGGCGTGGGCAAGCTCATAAGCTTTTTTCTTTTTTGCCATTTGTGTTGCGATGGTTATAGCCGATTTCATGCTGGTCGGGTCGGCAAAATTTTGGCCTGCAATATCGAAAGCTGTTCCGTGAGCAGGTGATGTTCTTATTATTGGTATGCCGATGGTTACGTTAACCGCCCTCTTAAAGTCGAGTAGTTTTACAGGTATCATGCCCTGGTCGTGATACATTGCGACGGTACCGTCAAATTCTCCTTGGGCCGCTCGTAAAAAGAGTGTGTCAGCAGGGAACGGGCCCTCACAATTTATTCCCTGCTCTTGTGCCAGTAAAATAGCAGGAGATATAATCCGCTGTTCTTCATCGCCGAATTGGCCTGACTCACCTGCGTGTGGATTCAGAGCCGCAACACCTATCTTTGGATTTGGGATGTTGAAATATTCTTTCAAGGCGTCGTTTAGCAGGTCTATCGGCTCGAAGACACAGCCGATAGTGAACTTGTGCCTTACTTCAAACAGCGGCTCGTGAATTGTCGCAAGAGCGACTTTTAACGGCCCTGCGACAAACATCATCGCCTTTCGTTTGGACTTACACCGCTTGGCTAACATCTCTGTGTGTCCCGGCCAGGTTGCACCGGCTAATTTCCAGCTTGTTTTACTGATTGGTGCTGTAACTATCGCATCTATTATGTCGGCCTTGGCGGCATCGATGGCATCGAGACAAAATCTAATGGAGGCTTCGCCGGCTGTCTTACTGGGCTCTTTTATCCAAGCTGGCACCGAGTAATCATCGTAATCGGCTACCATGACTTTATGCGGATAATCTCTGCTGATTTTTTCGTGTTGGTGACGTCCCCAGAAGGGTTCAATCTCGGCCTTATCGGCGGCGTAACAGAGCTGCTCGTTCATGCCAAAGATAATGAACTTTGCGGCTTTGCGGATATCCGGGTCGGCCAGAGCTTTTACGATAATCTCCGGCCCAATGCCCGCAGCATCGCCCATCGTTATGCCTATAACCGGCTGTTCAGATATCGAATTGTTGTTATTTTTGTCCATATTACTCGTGGTTTATATCGCGCTTCATAAGGCACAATTTAAAAGCCCAGTTGTTTTAATTTCTCCATGGTTAGTTTTTGTTCTTTCGGCAGAATCTTATCAAGCTGCTTTTTTACCGTCTTTATGATTATATCAGTTTCTATATTAACGCAGTCGCCGATTTTTGCCTTGCCTAAGGAGGTTTTTTTAAGAGTTTCGGGGATTAAGGCGACGCTGAAGCTATTGTCATCTACATTTGCTATCGTCAGCGAAATCCCATCAATGGCGACTGAACCCTTTGCTACCATCTGGTCAAGCAGCTGAGGCTCGGCTGAAAAGCTTATATCGGCAAAATCGCCGTGCTTATCAACCTGTTTAATTGTTGCTGTCCCGTCAATATGACCCAGAACAAAGTGTCCGCCGAATCTTTCGGTGGCTTTCATAGCTCGTTCGACGTTGATTTGCGATGTGGGGCCCAATCTGCCCAGAGTCGATTTTGCCAGTGTTTCTGCGCTGACGTCAAAGGTTGCAGAGCTACCATCGAGCCGAGCAATGGTAAGACATACACCGTTTATAGCAATGCTATCCCCGACTTGTAGTGAGCCTGTCGAACCTGCTTTGCTGTCGTTAGCTAATTTGCCCAAATCTATGGTCAGCTCCATCGCAATAGAGCTTCGGCGAACCGAGATAACCCGACAAACTGCCTCTATAAGCCCTGTAAACATTTAGCACCGCCACTTCGTGTCAAATTGACTATTTACTATTTACTATTGATTATTTATAATTGACAAAAGAACACTAAGCTCTTAAATCAATTATACACAATCGGTCGGCAATAATCAATAATTGCCGTTAGAAGGAAGGGGTACTATTATGAATACTTTCTGGCTAAAAATTGCTGGTTTTGTGGTTTTGGTGATAGTAGTGATTGTAGCGATAGCCACTTTCACGGGTAAAGGCGAACCCGAACCCAAACAACCACTCAAGACCTTTTACGACCAGGCCGAGGAAGACAAAGAGGAATTCTTAACCAAGCCTCAACCAGCAACTGAGCAAGTTCAGGAGCCAAACAAGCCGGCTAAAGACGAAACACCTCCTAATCCTGTCCAGCCGACCGTAGAGCGGACAAAGCCTGCTGAGCCGACTCAACTGTATTTTCAGCCGCTTTCTGAGATTGATGAAGTAGAGGCTGAAAGGCTCCTGAATGTAGCAGTGCCCGGCCGCAGCATAGGCCGATTACCAATGACCGGCTTCAGGCTTATGGTTGAAACCTGCCGACAAATTATCGCAAAATGGCCGGATAGCTGGTATGCCTATCAAGCTAAACGGATGCTTGCGGATATGCCGCCTCGATTTCGGCCACGGTACAAGATAACAGATGAGGAACTGGACATAAGCAGATTCACCAAGCCAAGACCAGGAACCCAACCCTATAATGTAAAGGAATCTCGTTAAATGGCCACGACTATAACTACAGGTAATATCCCTGTAATTTCGATAACAGCAAATTGTCTGCCGGAGGCGTGGGAGAAAGCCGTTCTAGCAGTTTGGGATAATGGGCTGGATGTCAAGACACAATATGACAAGCCCGAAGACCCGCCCAGCAAAGATGCAACCGTTATCGTTACTATAACAGAGCCCTTCAGCGAGCCGAGGATACATAAAAATTTCCCGGGTGGCCCTGAAGAGCTTGAGTCGTACAGGCAGGAAGTGGTCAATGGCATTCACGACCACTGGATTGACCCCGCTGCAGGCAAGTGGACTTATACGTATCACGAACGATTATTCTCATATTGTCCGGTGGAAAATATCCGGGATGCTGATTCACCAAGGCCTTTCAAGAAAGTCGACCAGATTCAGTATATCATTGATTGCCTGTCAAAGGCCGAGCATAGCCGAAGAGCACAGGCAATAACGTGGATGCCGACCGCAGACCCGGCCACAGATGACCCACCCTGCCTTCAGAGGATATGGTGTCGGTTAGTCTCTAACGGCGCAGGGGAGCCTGCGCTTAATATGAACACTCACTGGAGAAGCCGTGACCTTTATAAAGCGTGGTTTATGAATGTTTATGCCCTGACTGCCCTTCAAAAGATAATTGCCGAGCGGATATCTGATGAAATAAATCAGCCGGTCAAGGTCGGCAGATATGTCGATATAAGCGATTCGCTGCATATTTACGGAAGCTATTTTAACGAGGTGGCTGTAGAGGTCCAAAAGATGCGACGAAGTCCTTTTGCTGAAAGGGCTTGGGAAAGCACCCACCCGGCTTTCAAGATGATGACAAAAGAGGCCAGCGAAAAACTCGCCAAAGACCCTGATTGGTTTGCAAGAGCAAAAGGTTAGGTGCGAGATATAGGGCAGATATAAAACATAGTCTTGTACGCCTCAGGTGTATTAAATTGTTTAAAGCGGGATAATTGGGGAAATATAAGACGAGGCCTTCTGTAATAAAAAGTTTTTATCTTCATTTGGCTATCGCTGATTTTTATATTAGACTTTAGTAGGAGGTGGGCAGATGAAGCAGGCAAGGTCAGCCCAATATGGGCCGTGGCCACCTGAATATCAAAAGGTTGTGCCCCATTTTCCTGCAGGGTCGAACCGGGCGGGAAAAACTCCTGTATATTGTTGGAGAATCTGAGGGGGGCTATATAAGTTTCTTTCCGAGTTGGCCTCTGCGCCGTGTGCGCAGAGGCTTTTTTATTAAGAAATAATTGCTAAAAAGGGCGGTCAGTTTTTCACCCCTTTTTTCTTTAGTGCTTATCAATCCTTAGATTAAGTGGCTCAAAAAGGAAATTTAACAACTCCAGCCCAAATCTTTTAACAGCATTCTTGTAAATTTTTTTGACATACTATATATTGCGTTTAGAATATACATACTTACTGTAGATAGGGTTGTCTTGATGAGCTGTGAAATATGCTCCTCTGACGCAAGACATAAGCTTGTCTTGGGCCCATTCAGCTACGCTCAGGGTAAAGGAACGCCAGACGGGATACGAGACGCAAAATGAGATGCCCTTTTTGTAAGGAAGATGAGGACAGGGTCGTTGATTCACGTTTGAGTGATGCCGGCAGAGTAATCAGGCGCCGGCGTCAGTGTCTGAAGTGTAAAAGGCGTTTTACTACGTATGAAAAGGTGGGTGAGAGTGTTAAGCTTTACGTAGCGAAGAAAGACAAATCTCGCGTTCCTTACGACAGAGAAAAAATCATCGCCGGCGTGCAGAAGGCCTGTTACAAGAGACCTGTTTCAGCGGAGCAGATTCAGCACATAGCCGACAGTGTTGCAGAAAATGTCTTTCGCAACTTCGACAAGGAGGTAACATCTGCATTTATCGGCGAAAGCATAATGAAACACCTTCGCGCAATTGACAAGGTCGCGTATATTCGTTTTGCGAGTGTCTATCGTGACTTTACCGATGCAGGAGAGTTGATTGAGGAAGTCAGCAACGCTATCAGCAAGGCCGAGCCGATAGGTCAGCCGACACTTTTTGATGAATAAAGGATATTAATAGGAAATTAAAGGGCAGGTGTGGTTGTTGAATCTTGACTCCGCCACACGGATGGCGGATAAATATTGTCAGACAAGTTTTGCATGGAGGCAAAAATGGCGAGGGTGAAAGTGCAGCTTAAAGTCATTAAGGCAAACGGCAGCGTCGAAGAATACCTGCACACAAAAGTCATAGGTGCTATTAGTAATGCTCTCGCGCAGGTGGGCGAGCCGGATATTGGGGTTGCGGAGCAACTTGCCGAGGTGGTGACATATTTTCTCTATCGCAGACAAAATTGTCATACTCATCAAGGTGAACCCGTTGGGTCGCCCGTCACAGCGGAGCCTGTCTCGGCTTGGCCGAGCCAGGCCAGGATACCGGGTGTGACAAGCAGTGAGATACTCTCTATGATTAAAGTGGTTCTGACAGCTACCAACTTTGGAGAAGCTGCTATCGCGCTTAGCGAGAATCATTTCGAGCGCAAGCTCAAGCGCAGCCGGGTAGAAGTCGTCTCAATGGATATCAGGGAGCTGGCGGATATTGAACCGCTCTGCGAGGTTGAGCGGTTGGATGGCAAATGTCGGTGGGATAAATCCAGAATAGTGGATGATTTGGTAGCCAAGCACGGCCTTTCCCGACAAACCGCGAGGGCTATCGCTTCAATGGTGGAAGAGAAAATCTTTAAGATTGGGATAACTTTGGTTCCATCCAGTTTGATAAAGCAGCTTGTTCTTGGCGATACGGCCTCTGTTTTGCGTGCCCAGCGCCAACTGCAAGCCGTCTGATTCCTGACCCGTTGTTCGTGCCCCCTGTGGCTCGATATGATGACCGCGGGCTTCCAGCTGATTGTTGATATAGTTATTGGATTATTGGCCAGTCCCTTCAAGCCAGTGCGAAGCTAATATCAAAAGGTCATAGAAGTTTACAATATCATCGTGGTCTATGTCGCCAGCTAGATGTGTTCGCAAAAATGGATATGTCTGATTTTCACCGATATGCCAGATTTCTATGAAATCCCAGCCAGCGTCCGTAAATGTGGATTGACGTTTCATTTCTGCCGTCGTTTTTGGCGTTCCGCCGGCACTGCCTGGCCAACCGCTGGTTTCTATATCCCAGAATGATGCGGTAACCGTACTGTCCAGGTTGTACCCTACCAGTCCGCCGGTAGAGCTATTCCCGTCAACGGCGCCTGTTGAATAGCAATTTGAAATCGTGCTCTTCGCATGTCTCCCCACCAGCCCTCCGGTTTGGCTGTTTCCTGAAACGCTGCCTGTTGCATAGCAGTTTGAAATCGTGCTCTGCCAATGCCACCCCACCAGTCCGCCGGTATAGAGGGTTCCCGAAACGGTTCCCGTTGCATAGCTATTCGAAACAATGCCATAAAAATTTTCTGCTATAAGCCCGCCTACGTAGGTATTGCCCGAAATGCTGCCTGTTGCATAGCAATTCGAAACCGTGCCATAATTTTTTCCCACCAGCCCGCCGGGGTAATCATTCCCGTCAACAGTGCCTGTTGCATAGCAATTTGAAATCTGGTTGTAATTGCATCCAACCAGCCCGCCCATGTTCTGATGTCCCGAAACGTTGCCGGAGGCATTGCAATTCAAAATCTTGCCATGGTTGTTTCCCACCAGCCCACCGAAAATCCAATTACCCGAAACCTCGCCATTTGCATTACAATCGGAAATTGTGCCTCTGTTGTTGTATCCCACCAGCCCGCCGATGTAGTTCCTTCCCACAGTGTTCCCGGAGTTGATGGTACAACCGATAATTGTTCCATTTTCTAAGTGGCCCACAAGAGAGCCAACGGAATCCGAATTACCTGCTGCGTTAACATCGGGGTCGACTAAATTCAAATCTTTAATTTCGGCGTTCGTTCCATCAATATAACCGAAAATCCCAATGTAATTGGTGTTAGTAGTAGTGTATGTGAAGTTGGAAATCGTATGCTTGTTGCCGTCGAAAACGCCGGTAAAAGGTGCATTATTGGGTGAGCTCCAATTTTCGTAGTAACCGATGATATTGAACTGTGTACCGGTGTAATCGGCAAGATTAATGTCAGCTGTCAGCAGGAAATGCGCATCCCAGTCATCTGGATTTGCGCCGATTTCGTTCATATCTTCCGCTGTGGCGATTAGATACGGGTCATTTGGCTCTCCGGCTCCGCCGTTGTAAGCAGCCGCCTGACCACAAGCCGCCAGCAAAAACACTATTACCAAAAAAGCAGATTGCTTTTTCATCACCTTCCTTAATACATCTTTTTATAATAAAAATGGCAAAGAATATTATACCAAATCCACGATAAAATGCAAGTTAAATCTTGATACTGGATGTTCGATACTCGTCATGCTGAGCGCAGTAAAACGGAGCGAAGCATCGGGGCTTAGGATATGAGATTCTTCACTTCATCCTAACTTCGTCGGATTTATGCTCAGGATGACATATCGATTGCCGTTATTAACGTTTTTGTGCGGCTGAGGATTTTTTCGGGCGGTTCGTCTGGTTCGATATCGAGCCAGTGGACGTTTGGGAAGGTCTTGAACCAGGTTCGCTGGCTTTTGGCAAATCGGCGGGTATTTTTCTTTATAAGCTCAATCGCATCTTCCAGAGCGTACCTGCCGGTAAGATGTTCAATTGTCTCGGCGTAACCAATTGCACTTCCGGCCTGAGGACTTAGCGGTCTTTCTTCAGACAATAAAGATTTGACCTCATCAACAAGACCCTGCTCGAACATCCTTTTTACCCTTGCGTTGATTCTTTTACTTTCCTCAGATTTTTCTCTTCTTAAACCTATGATTAACCAGTCATCTTTTTTCCATTTTTTGTCCTGTGGCCATTGCCTTTGAAAATAGGAGATGCCTCTGCCGGTGATTTTATAGACCTCCAGAGCTCGGATGATACGTTTTGCATCATTTGGGCTGATGTGCTCAGCGGCTTTCGGGTCAAATTTTAGCAATTGCTGATATAGGTGGTCCAGGCCTTCGGCTTGTGCTTGTGCTTTCAATTCGGCTCGTATCTGCTCATTGGTTCCGGGGCCCTCGAAAAGGCCATATAGCAGTGCTTTGATATACAGGGCAGTTCCACCAACTGCGATGATGGGTTTATTTTTGTTTTTTATCTGCTCTATCGTTTCGTTGGCCAATTTCAGAAAGGCAGCTACGCTGAACGATTCGCTCGGCTCAACTACGTCGATTAGATGATGTTTGATTTGCCGGCATGCTTGCTTTGGCGGCTTGGCGGTGCCAATGTCCATTCGTTTGTAGACCTTCATCGAGTCGATACTGATTATTTCAGCACCAAGACTTTCGGCCAAATCGAAGGCTAAACGTCCTTTGCCGGATGCGGTAACGCCAAGAATTAGAATCATTTTCTATTTGCTATTTTCTATTTTCTATTTATTATTGAATCACTTTTAGTTTCTTTTCCGCCCAACGTATGGCGGATAAATCCAGTTTTCAATAGTAAATTGTTAATAGTAAATAGTCAATGAACTTCAACGCTCAGCTACATCAGAAGGCGCAATCGGTAAATACTGCCTTGCAGCAGCTTTTGGCATCTCAGCCGATAGATGGTGAATTGAAAGAAGTCCTTCGTTATGTGCTTGAGGGACCTGGTAAGCGGGTTCGGTCGGCGATGGTGCTGTGGTGCTGTGAGCTCGTTGGCGGGCGGATGAATCGTAACTCTGAGATTGCGGCGGCAGCGATTGAGATGGTGCATACATATTCGCTGGTGCATGATGATTTGCCGGCGATGGATAATGATGACCTTCGCCGCGGTCGGCCGACGTGCCATAAGGCATTTGATGAGGCGACGGCCATTTTGGCCGGCGATGCGCTATTGACCCTTGCGTTTGAGATTCTGGCCAAGGGGATTGATAAGCCAGCCATCGCCATAAAGCTGATTGGCGAATTGGCGCAGGCCGCCGGGCCGGCCGGGATGATTGCAGGTCAAATGGCTGATATGAAATTTATGATTGACGATTTACGGTTGGCGATTGGAAAACAAAAATCAGAACCTGTCCTGAGCGAAGCCGAAGGAATCGAAAACCAAGTGAAGTATATTCAGACTAATAAGACGGCTAAATTGTTCCGATGCGCAGCTGCGATGGGGGCTATCTGCGGCGGTGCGAGTGAGAATCAATATAAAAGTTTGTGTGAATATGGCCTAAAGCTCGGCCTTGGCTTTCAGATAGCTGATGATATTCTTGATATTTGTGCTTCGAGTGAACAGCTTGGCAAGACGGCTGGCAAGGATGCCAGTGCCGGCAAGGCGACTTATCCTGCAGCGGTGGGGGTCGAAAAATCAAAGCAGTTAGCCAAAAAGCTCGCTGATGAGTCGATAGCAGCATTGGAGTCCTTCGGCCCCGAAGCTGATACCCTCCGAGAACTCGCCATGGCTCTGCCTGAAAGAACGAGGTAGCCCGCACCAATTGCCAATTACCTGAAGACGGGAAAGCGGCATATCAGTATTAAAAACCACGATTTAGAGAACAATTAGGCGATTATTTCCCAAGGCGAATGCGGTATGAACTGCCTTTCAGGCTACGGCAGGCTCCGCCCTGACGAGTTTATCTGATTTATTCATCAGTGGTGGATTTATTTTATTTTGAAGGTGATTTGATTAAGGTGGTGATTAAGTAATAAAAAAATTGGGTTTAGGTCGATAAAATATGTAGATAACTTGGGGGTTTAGACCATGGACGAAAAGATTTTAGCGCCTATCGGCCTGGAGCAGGGTATCATCGAAGAGACTATGTATGGGATTTGGATAAAGCTGGTATTTGCTTATGCGCGCCAGCTATTAAAGCAAGGGGGTTTTTATAGAAAACTTCATTTGCCAGTTCAGGGCCGGTCGCCTCCGCTGTTGATTATCGTTTAAAAAGTCTGTAATACAGGAATATATTTGGAATATGAACCGACAGGCCATAAGAAGTATACTTATGGCCTTTTTATTCATGCGTTTCGGCTGCTTGCTTTAGAGGGAACCGGCGGAGAATGGTTCTGTGGTTAAATCCCGTTAGAAAATCCTGCTAAATGTAAGGTGGAAACCTCTGGTGTTTTATTTCTAATGGGGTAAATCTAAAAAAATTTTTGTTTTTAGTGCCATATAGTTGTCACCTCACAGGGAAAATATCTGGTGCTTATCAGCGATTTATCCGTTTTTAATGTTAAGTAGGGGCTATTTTGTGGGTGTTCAATTTCGCCTACGGGAAATGAAGTGTGCTGTACAGTTAAACTAATAATTGGCGGAGAAAAACGAGGGAAAGAATGTCACGAAAGAAACAGCCTGAATACAAGCCTTTAGTAGCGGATGATTTAACGAAGGCCGTTGGTGAATTAGACCAGCGGATAGAAGACTTGGAAGATTTTGATGTGAAAACCGTAGTGGGGCGGTTCGATTCTAAGACCAAAACACTGGAGGACAAGGTCAATGAGACGCTGTCTGATATTTTTGGATTAAACTCTATGGAATACCGGAAAAACTCAATATTGACACTTGATACTCTTCCAATTGTATTGGGTGGACCAAGACATCCGCTTCCTATGCTACAGCAAGCATATCAAAAAGGAATCGATGATTGCGTGGTAAAATTGAAATCTATCAGAGAAACACTCTCATCAAGGCAAAGGCCCGAACAGCAAAAGTAGCTGAATGCTCAAGAGCGCGCTAATTTCTTCGACACGCCTTAATTCTCCTCAAGACAAAGTGAATCCCCTTGGCCCTGTGCTCTCTGCGCAGGATTATCTTGGTTATTGAGTTTAGTCGCTCGACTGGTTAGAATATTATCGCTGAAGAAGACCAGAAATCATTTGCCAGCCAAACAACCGGCTAAACGAAAATCCGAAGAAAATGAAGCTTTCAAAAAAAGATTTGACCAGCATACCGGTAATTACTCTTATGGCGGCAAATATGCTGCCACTGTGGGGTGTTTGCTTTCTAAAATGGGATGCGTTTTATATAATTCTGTTATACTGGTCGGAAAATCTTGCCATCGGGTTCTACAACATCCTGAAAATTGCTGCGGCAAAAGTAGAGCACCCCATAGAGCACTTAGGCAAATTATTTCTCATACCATTTTTTGTGATTCACTACAGCGGGTTTATGGCGGTTCATGGTTTCTTTGTTCTTGCCTTTGCAAAAATAGCTGAAGGTCCGTCTGTCGCAAGCCCGTCTATCGGCGGGAAGTCCTGGCCGTGCGTTTTTGTTTTTGTTCAGCTTCTAATCAATGTCATAAGGCAGATGTTTTTAATTATTCCGTCGCAGATGAAGCTTGCTATTCTCGCCTTATTTATCAGTCACGGCGTTTCCTTCGTATATAATTATCTGCTTAAGGGAGAATATGCGACCGCCAAACCAGGTGAGCTTATGAATAAGCCCTATTCGCGAGTGGTTGTACTGCATATCGCGCTTTTAGCAGGTGGTTTTCTCGTATTGACGATTGGTTCTCCGGTGCCTTTGCTTATTGTGCTTGTAATCGGCAAGATAATTTTAGATGTGAAAATGCATCTCCGCGAGCACAGAAAGGCAAAACACCCTATCGAGGCTCGCCCAATAAATCAATGACTCATTTAACTTCTACAGATGCCTTTGGGTTGAAGGGGTTGGTCCTGACGGCGAGCGAGAATAGATATGGATAATTTCCCTTGAGGTGCTCCATGTAAGAGAGCCATTCGCGCACAAGCAGGCCGTATGCTCTTTTGATATCCCCGGCCAAATGCTCATAGTCTGTATCGGGCAGGCCTTTGACGGTTGTTCTGTGCGATAACTCTTCTGCCAGATGAAAGACCGCCCAGAGAAGCTCGGTAAACTCATCGTGCTCGAGAAGATTCGGGTTCTCAAGCAGCCGAAGCAGAAAAGACCTTTTATCAATTAGGAGACTTCGCATCTGCTCGAGGTCGCCTTTGTGAATATGAATCTTAAAATCTCGGTTCTTAAGAATCTCTTCCATCTTATCGAAGTGCTCCGGCGACCACTCATTGTCGATATTGAGATGCCTGCCGAACTTGTCGGCCTCGGTATCGAAGGCCCAGCAATACTTTAGTAGAGGCATACCGACTTCGCTGAAAAAGGCCCCGATGACCATGTTCAGCTTTTTGAGCATCGCTTTTTTTTCTCTCTCGCTGAGCATCTGATGTATAATCAGCGTGACAAGCAGCACCTCGATAAAAACAAAGGCGATATCGCCAAGCAGATAAATGAAAATATGGTGGGCATCGCGAAAGATTATATAGTGCAAAACGTAGAAAATTCCCGACAGCGCGACTAATAACAGGCCGAATAGAATCCGCTGGTACAGTGGTCTTATTTTCATATTTATTCTTTCATCAAACCCGAATTTAGCTTAATAGCTATGATATATATGCTTAGTGCCCATAATGATACCTTCAACGGCTATTCAATTGCAAATTTTTTATGTCCGGGAGAATACCTGTGTTCGTGCTAAAAAACCCTTTACAAACGCCCTTTTTTGCAGTAAGTTATTGTGGCAAAAGAACTAAAATATTTTCTCCTAACTGTTTGTGTATTCGATTGAAGCTATGGGTGGATTATTAGAACAGATAAACAGCCCGGTGGATTTGAAGAAGCTGCCGGTTAAGCAGCTCGGTGGGCTGGCGGACGAGATAAGGCAGTTTATTCTTGATTCGGTCAGCAAAACCGGCGGGCATCTGGCCAGCAATCTCGGTGCTGTGGAGCTGACACTGGCACTGCACTATGTCTACGATTTCAAGCGCGATAAGCTGCTGTGGGATGTTGGCCATCAGTGCTACACGCATAAAATTATTACCGGCAGAAAAGATAAGTTCGCCCTACTTCGCCAGGCAGGCGGGATAAGCGGCTTTCCAAACCCGGCTGAAAGCGAGTACGACTGCTTCACCGTCGGACATGCAGGGACCTCGATAGCAACGGCAATTGGAATAGCGCTCGGAGACCTGAAACAAAAAAAGAAGGATAAAATCGTGGCCTTAATCGGTGATGCCAGTATCGTTAATGGCACGAGTTTTGAAGCGCTTAATAATCTTGGGCTGGTCAAGAGGCAATTACTAATTGTGCTCAACGACAACTCGATGGCGATAGATGCAACCGTTGGGGCGGTGGCGAAGTATTTCTCCCGCGTTCGGCTGAGCCAGACCTACGAGGATTTACGTAAGACCACCAGCAATATTTTAGAGCACATGCCGGTCATCGGCAAAACCGTCGAAGAAGCGATTGAGAGGATTAAAAAGGGTATTCGAATGGCACTGCCGGGCAGTCAGATGTTCGAGAGCTTAAATATCCCGTACTTTGGCCCGGTTGACGGCCACAATGCGGAGTCGCTTGTACAGTTGTTTAAGGCGATGGGGCAATTGGAGCATCCAGCGATTTTGCACGTTTATACAAGCAAGGGCAAGGGCTTTAAGCCAGCCGGTTCTCGTCCCAGTAAATTTCATTCAACCGGTCCATTCAAAGTTAATGGAGATAGTGTTGAGCGGCCAGCGGACACAGGCAGACCCAGCTTTACAAGTGTGTTTGGGGAGCACCTGACAAAGCTGGCTGAGAAAAACGATAAGATTGTGGCTATAACTTCGGCAATGTGTGACGGCACGGGGCTGATGGATTTTAGTAAAAAATTCAGCAACAGGTTTTATGATGTGGGTATCGCCGAGAGCGCAGCGGTGGATATCGCAGCAGGGCTGGCCCGCAGTGGTTTAAGGCCGGTCGTCTGTATCTACTCAACGTTTCTGCAGAGGAGCTTCGACCAGATATTTCAGGAGGTGGCTTTGCAGAACCTGCCGGTCGTCTTCTGCATTGACAGGGCCGGCGTCGTTGGCTCAGATGGTCCGACACATCATGGCCTGTTGGATATCGGGTATATGCGGATACTGCCAAATATGGTGCTGACGGCTCCTGCGAACGAAGTTGAGATGAAACTGGCTCTGGAATTTGCTCTGGGCGCCGATTCTCCGGTCGTTATAAGATATCCGAAGGACCTTATTCCGCCGAAGAAGTTTGTCAGGACTGCTTGTGCCAAGCCGTTCAAGCTGGGTAAAAGCGTATTTGTTAAAAAGACAAAAGGCTCACTTATTGCAATAGTTAGTTATGGCAGCGTTTTGACGGAGGCATTGAAAGCAGCCGGCCTGTTGGATAAAGAAGGCATTGCGGTTGATGTGATTAATGCTCGATTTGCCGCTCCGATTGATGAGGAGATTGTATCTTTGCTGGGGCGGGGCAAAGGCATAATCACAGTAGAGGACCACAATATTAGCTGCGGGTTTGGCTCAGCAGTGCTTGAGCTTGCTGCTGAAAAAATGCTCCCCGTGCCTTCTTGCGAAGGCAAGAACGGTGGCCAACAACTGTCGGCCATCCGTGTGCTGGGTGCGCCGAGGAGATTAATCGGACACGATTCCAGAGAAACTCAACTTATGCAGGCCGGTATAAGTGCCGATAAAATAGCAGAGACGGCAAGAGGAATGATTGTTGGTAAATGATTGTGGATAATTTGCGAGATGCAAGACACAAAGCTGCCCAGATTGGTAATTTTTGGCGACGCGAAGAAAGAACATGTTGCTGAGGCCATTGAGGAATTCAAGGGTTTTACCAAAGACAAAGCCGAGATAGTAGCAAGCTGCAGTATCGAGGATTGTAAACCTGAAATTTTACCTGTGGCAGAGCTAAAGAATTGCGATTTTGCCGTTGTTTTTGGCGGTGATGGCAGCATAATTTCTGCAGGAAGGAATTTGAGGCAGAGCAAGGTCCCTGTTATAGGAGTTAACCTCGGAAAGCTTGGTTTTCTGGCGGAATTTAGCGTTAGCGAGCTTAAGAAGTATTTTAATGATATAGTATCAGGTAAAGCGCCTATAGAAAAACGGATGATGTTGAGCTGTAAAATTTTCAGCAGATCGAATCGAAGCCAAGTGAAATTCAGCTCAGTAGCAATCAATGACGTCTTTATCACTGCTGGGCCCTTGCACAGGACAATAGAGCTGAAAGTAATTGTGAATAACCAGACGGTGGCCAGTTTTGTGGGTGATGGTCTTATAATATCCACTCCAACAGGTTCAACGGCCTACAATTTATCTGCGAGCGGGCCTATTCTTGACAGGTCAATGGAGGCGATGGTTATTACGCCGATTTGCCCTCATTCGCTTAGCTTTCGCCCCATCGTTATCGATGCAAATAGCAAGGTGGAGATTTCGAGGGTCCGGATTGATGAAGAGACGATTTTATCGGTAGATGGGCAGGATTCTTTGGAACTCTCAGGTGATGATATTGTCGGGGTCGAGAGGGAAAGCAGTGATTTTCTGGTAGTAAATAACCCCCTGCGGACCCGCTGGGACACATTAGCAGCTAAACTGGGTTGGGCTGAAAAGCCGAAGTATAATACAGGCCCCTTTGAGAAGTAGTTTTTTCCTTCTTTGCTGTTAATTGCCGCACCAAAACGGGATTTCCACCGTTTTGACGCTGGATGTTTGGTCATCCGGTAATGAACTTGCTTATATAATAAGGGGTATAAAATATTGTAAGTCCGAGGTGCGGCTGGACAGGTATTGACGGAAAATATTTCGGTTAAAGATTTTGATTAGGAAAAACCTGGGTGTAGGAGGTTTTTAATTATGAGCAATCGCCTGTTTATCCGCGGTGGCGGATTAAGTTGTGATTATGAGGATAGGTCTTGCAGGATGGGAATCCGAGTGTTTTTGGCAGCATTAATATTTGTTACTCTCTTATCGGCAACGACGTGGTCGCAAAGTCCATACATCATCGGCCCTGCTGGCTCGACTTCTCAGCCGGTCAGCCAGACTCAGCAGGGTCTGTTTCGAAGTCCCAATTGGTATGATAGCGGTGGCAACGATGTGATTACCGGTAATGTGCGCGGTGGCCGTCACTTTCGTGGTAATGTGCCTTACCAGTCAAGCACAAGTTTTCGTGGGTCAGTTCCGTCAGGAGATACACTTTATTCTTTTATGAGATATTCTGCCGGAAGTGAGGATTTTGCGCGTGGGTCTGGTAAATACCGTCAACCCATGCCATATTACAATCCGAGTCAGACGGTGACATTTACGAGGCCCGGTCAGTCAAGGGTTTATACGCCGACAAGCGCATCGGTGATTAAAAGTGCCAGTAGTGGTACTGGACTTGAGTTTATTCGGTCGGCTCAGTCGAGCGGACAGATATTAGGTGGCACTGCTTCTGGGCCGATGTCGATGAGCCTACAAGAGACGGAGAGGTTGATTTCGGCTGAAGTTGGCGGACTCGTCGGGCCGGGGTCCCAATTTGCCGGAGACGGTGTATCAATGGCTGGAGCGGTAAGGCAGAGAGCAGCCGATTTGAGGATAAAACCGATTGGCGAGGAAGAAATCCAACAACCTTTTGAACTTGACGGGAAATCTTATGTGGAAGCATCTGTGTTAGGGGAGGATACGGCCGTTAGGCGGATTGAACGTGAACAAATGCGTGAACAACTGCTTGCCAGACGCCAAATAGAGTCTGAAGACTTCGGCGGGACTTCAGCGAGTTCAATCGAGTCGCTCAGGCGGGCGATAGATGCTTCTGTTAGTGGTAAAGAAGTGACTGCTGGCGAAGGCGGAGAACAACAGGATTTGTTTGATACTTATACGCGGGTGAAGAAGCAGATAGATGATTTACAGGAAACCCTTGAGCGACTAAGGGGTGGAAAAGGTGCCGGAGAGGCACCATCTACAAAAAGCGTTTCGGGCTACGGTCAGGCTACGGCCCCTAAGGGGACGAGTGGGCTTCGCTCCGACGGGTTGGAACGCTGGGAAACTGCTGATACCAAAAAGATACCAGAACAGGTTGATTTTCAATATTCCGGTAATGATACTGAACTGCAGGCTTTTAGAAGAAATATTGAGCGTTTGGCAGCAGAGAGTGAACGAATGGATAAATTTACTGCCGCTGGTATATCGTCAGAAGCTAAGCGCATTTTGGGCGGCAGGAGCGTGGAGGCTTTTTCGGAAGATAGGTTCAAGGAGTATATGAAGGCGGCAGGGATATATCAAAAACAGGGTAGGCACTATCGAGCTGTAAGCGCTTATACTCTGGCATCAGTTTACAAGCCGGGCGAAGCACTTGCATACGCCGGCAGGAGCCATGCGTTATTTGCAGCGGGTGAGTATATGAGTAGCGCTTTGCATCTTTCCAGAGCGCTTGAGATTTCTCCTGAGTACGCAAAAACTAAGGTCGACTTTTTAGCTATATTGGGTACGGATGACAAGGAACAGCTCAACAACCGAATAGCTGAAATTGAGCAGTGGTATAAAAAGAGCGATGAAGCTGATTTGAAATTTTTGCTTGGCTATATTTATTGCCAAGTGGGTGAAATCGACAAGGCCAAAGAAGCAATCGATACAGCTCGCACGAGAATGTCAAATTTGTCGGCTGTTGATGCGCTGATGAAGGTAATCGAAAACAAATAAATCCGGCGTTCCGAGTTTTGAAAAAGATGGGATAAGAAGAGTTTAGGAAGGCCCTGCATGGAGGCAGCTCTACAGGAGGTATTTGGGGCGGGTGGTCTTTTATCGCGAACCTTAGCGAGTTTTGAGGACAGGCCGCAGCAATTGCAAATGGCCTGTGCGGTACAGCAGGGGCTTTTGAGGGGTCATCACCTGATTGTCGAGGCGGGAACCGGCGTCGGTAAAAGCTTTGCATATCTTGTCCCAGCGATAGAGCTTGTCCGCCGGGCACAAGGCCCCATTAGAAATTTCGGAACGGGCAAGACCAATCTTAATAATAAGAAAGTTGGGAAGGGAAAGATTTCTAACGGGGCAGGCAAAGTTCTAATCAGCACCTTTACTATCACGCTGCAGGAGCAGCTAACTAATAAAGACGTACCATTTCTGTCGCGCTGTTTGCCTTATGGATTCACGGCAGCTTTGGCAAAAGGAAGAGGCAATTACTTATGCAAGCGCCGGCTGAAATTTGCCCTGCAAAGGCAGGGCTTATTATTTGACAAGGCAGCTTCGCAGCTTGCTGTGATAAACGATTGGGCCATTCATACGACGGACGGCTCGCTGAGCGACCTTGGTTTTGTCCCGAGTACGACGGTATGGGATGCGGTCAGCAGTGAGCATGGCAACTGCCGAGGCAGAAAGTGCGTGCACTTTCGCGACTGCTTTTACTGGCGTGCACGACGACAACTGGATAGCGCCGATATTATTGTAACTAACCATGCACTGTTATTCAGCGACCTTGTGCTCAT
>CAZZHL010000001.1:0-34527 GCA_964653945.1 uncultured Pirellulales bacterium | reverse complement strand
GCGTCTCCTGTCATAGTTTGCCGGCCTTATCTCTCGCCGCCAAAATGGACTGGGTAGACGTGAACCTGGTGCGAATAAATCCGCAGGGCGTGAAAATTGATACACCATCGGAGGGATGGAATGCCTGGAGCGAGGCCTCCGATGTCCCCGAGGTGATGAAGCAGATTAAAATTATGCGCAAAAACAATCACGGTATCATCGGAATGAAAATTATGGGAGAGGGCGACTTTGCCAGCCCAGAAGAGCGAGAAAAGTCAATCCGCTTTGCGATGCAGTGCAGTTTGCTCGACTCGGTGGTAATCGGCTTTAAGAGCTCCGAGGAAATCGACGAGGCAATCAGCAACATCAACCGCGCGCTGGCATAAACTACATAAATCATCAGGAATCTACCTGCGACGCTTTTTGTTTAAGTCCACTAAATACGTCCGAATAAACTGCTCTATACCGGCAACTACAGAATCCTTAAGTTTGGACGGACTCTGCGCAATCCACACAGTGAAATTGTAAAGCTCCTTGGGGTCCAAAACCAGCCACTTGTTGTTCTTGTGCAGGAATACAAATAACATTGTTATAGCTATCCTTTTATTGCCATTTTGAAAAGGATGGTTCTTAATCATCAGGTACAAAAGGATGCTTGCCTTGGATATCATCGACGGATATAGGGCCTTTCTGGAAAAACGTTGAAAAGGTACAGCCAAGCAGCTTTCAAGTATGTGCGGATATCGTGTCGTGAAATCGGGGATCGGCTCATTAAAAAACATGTGCTCCTGCGCAAGACTGAAAGCGATATATTCAACTTCTTCTATGGTGATGATGTTCACTTGCTACTCCGCGAAGTGCTACGTAGCACGAGATTCCTTACCAAGCCATTTCAATACCCTGCCGTATTCCTGAACTGTTTTTTTGACTGCTGAGTCAATCTGCTTTTTACTCTTGCCGGTCATTTTGCCGGTCAGACTGCGTGCTATATCGTTTTTGGAAATGGCGTAATTTCTGCCGATTTTCTTAGCTGGTATTTGGCCGCTTTTGACCTTTTTGTATGCGGCGATACGGCTTATGCCCAGCAATTCAGCCAACTGCGGTACTGTGATATATTCCTTCTTAACCATCTGCCTTAAAAAGAATTATATATGTTAACTTCTCTCTAATTGGTTAACCTATGTTAACTAACTCAATACAGGTTAACATAAATATCGGCCAAATTCAATAAAAAACTTATATTTTCCAGAAAGATTTTGGCGAGTCCGGCAGGGGTAAATCCTGCAATTTTAGCGATAAACAAAATTTAGGGGATATGCCGATATCAATATAGCTGGGTTATTTGCTTTGGCTACACACTAAAAACACGATAACTCAGTAAAACCTGAAAGGGGCTGGAGTTTCTCTCTTTCACAATCTCCTCCCTCCAGCCCTTTTCTTTTTGGCCTGAAAAATGCCAATCGGCTAGATAATGCATGCCTTTTATCGACACTTTTGGGGGGTGACTTTGGCAGGAGATTCGGCTATTTAGCGGCGAAATAAGGGTAAATTTAATGGCGGAGAGAGAGGATTTCGACAGCTTAATTTCCTGCAAATATAAAAATAGCTGCACGGCTTTAAGCCCGCAGCGGTCGGGCCGGTTCCTGGGGGTGACGGAACAACCTGGCCGTGCAGCCTTGCCTAAGACCCCGTTAGATAAGCTGTCGCTATCTCATGGGGTCACAAATTTTTGCATAGTTTCAATCAACCTCTGCCATAAGGCATAATGAGTCTAAAAAATCGCTGCACGGCCTCGAGTGGATTTATCCGCCTGCGGCGGATTAACTCCATTTGCAACCACCAGCTCTCAAGGGCGCCCGAGCCGTCAGGCCGTGCAGCACCAGCGAGTATTCCGTCACAAGCCCGTTATGCTTTCAGTCAACATTGAAAAGTTTGCCAATGAGCCAGCAAATTACGCAACTCGCAACTGCGAAAAACAAGAGCATCTTACAGACAAAATCTTTGTCCTCGGGATTCCTGACGCAGAACGCCCACCCCAGTAAGAGCACCGACAGAAAGATTACCAGCTTCGCAGCGAGGCGAGCCAGCCGAATCAGGCCTTTTTTGCGTGTTAGTTTCATTGCCATATCTCTTTCCGCGGCGGGTAAATAAAAAGAGCACCGCCGCAATCACGCTCACCTCAGGCCCGTCAGAGCCTTTTGGGACATGAAAGCTAAGCGATGCTCTTTTCTGAAGCTAACTTGTACGAGAGAACCACAGCATTGTGCGTGAACAGCACAAAATAGCTGCGGTGCCCCCCGTAAACGAAGAGCACCGAGCCTTCCACACGTTCCCAAAATTACAAACTGACGGTTTGAGGTGAAACGTCTGAAATCTCAGTGTTATCTTATAAATGGCGGTTATCTCTCCGCCGGTTATTAAAATACCTCACTGGGCTTAATCCGGCAAGGGAATTTTCAGAAAAATCTTGATTTTTTTGAAGGAGGAGATATAATTACAAATCACAACGATAAGGGGAAAAACAACTGAGAGGAAATAAGCTTATTAATTATGATTTGTCTTTGGCGCTAATGATAAACGGCTAAAGAATGACGACTTTTCTGTAAGAGGTTTGGAATCAGCGGAAATGGATTTATGATGATTTTTATACTTAGATTTGCGCATAAAAAGAGAGGGCAATCAAGTCCCTCTCACATCTTAGGGCATATAGCCTTTATTATATGTGCAGTTCAAGCAATCCCAAATACACATATATCTATAAGTGATATAACCTCGGTTTTGAGATTTGTCAAATAAAATAATTTTAATTGCAGGGAATTAAATCATGAAATATCGATTATCCTTGGATTTAGGGACAGGTTCAATCGGTGCAGCCGTTTTATCTTTAGATGAGCAAAATAGAATAACAGATATATTAGATGCAGGGGTATGTATCTTTGATGTATCAAAAGGGGCTGAAGAAAGAAGACTGAAACGAAATCAAAGAAAAAATACTGAAAGGACCAAACAAAGAATTTCTCTGCTTTCTAAAGCCCTTGCAGAAGCTGGTCTATGGAGTCTTGATGATGATATTCAGACAGAGCTTATCAGTCTTTCACCATACAGAATACGAGCACAGGGAGTAAATGGAAAATTAAATAATATTATGGAACTTGGACGAGCCATACTGCATATGGCTAAACATCGTGGGGCAAGTTTCGTGGAAATGCAAAAAACAGAAATAGAGTTAGAAAAAGATAATGAAATAAACGAAGAGAATGATAGTAAAAAAAAGAAAAAAGAGCTATCAGAATATGCCAAGTTAAAAAAATACATAGATGAAAACAACGCCAAAACAATAGGTGAATATTTTTATATGAGGCTGAATAGGCTCTATAAAAAAAATAAAATCACTGCGGAAAACAGGCGGTATGTGCGGCAGAGGACCAGAACCATTGGCGGCAAGGTAATGGTTGATTATGCAATCCCAAGATATTTAGTAAAAGATGAATTTAACCTTTTATGGGATACACAAGCCCAATATTACAAGCAGCTAAACACAAGTCTAAAAAAGAAAATTTATAACATTCTTTTTTATGAATATGACCATAGACCTTATGCAACAGGTGACTGTATTTTTATTACTGGTGAGAAACGGCTATCCAAAGCTCATCCATTGAGCGAAAAACGCAGAATATATGAGTCAGTCAATAACATACGGCTTCAAACGCAAACAGAACAAAAAAAGCTGAAAAAGGCTCAACGTGATTTGATTATCAATGAACTGCTGCTTGAAGGCAAAAAGGCCGGCAAAAAGTCAATCAGTAAATTATTGAATCTTGAGAGGTCTATTAAAGTTGTTTTAGCTGATATGATACAGCCTTACCTATACTCGACAGCGGAATACAAATCAATTGATTTTCTAAATAATCTTGAGGATAAAAAACTCGCTAAAGTTGTTGAGTTTATGGCTGAACCCAAGAACCCTGATAAAGAAGGTTATCTTTATAACGATGATAAGGCCATTGAAATATTAAAGAAAAAATTTAATAGTGAAGACGAGCAGCAGATATCTCAATTATTGGCAATGCTGCCCAAAGGCAGGGGCTCGTTAGGTATAACAGCCACAAAAGAAATTTTAAAGTTACTTGAAAAAGATGTCATTTCAATAAGAGAAGCAACAGATATACTTGCCCAAACCGATAAAAGATTTATCGCAGAAGAAGAACGAGCAAGAGAAATACAGGGCAAATATGATATGCTCCCATACTATGGTGAAATTTTAAAAACAGATACTCAGCCTATAGCAAAATGGCAGAAAAAGATAAATAAATCTTTAAATCCGCTTGAAGCAGAATACGGAAAAATTGCCAATCCTGCTGTTCACAGGATACTTAACCAGCTTCGCAAGGTAATTAATGATATTATTCGAATATACGGAAAACCTTACGATATTAACATCGAACTTGCCAGAGAAGTCGGAATGAGTGCCGAAAAAATAAACGAATATGAAAAACAACAGGAAAAAAACAGAAAGAAGACAGAAGAAGCTGTCAAATACCTCAGAAGCCCTGATGTTAGATTAAGAGCTACCGAATCAAATATATTTAAATGGCGTTTGGCGGAGGAACAAAATTGGAAAGATATCTTTTCCAGTACATTAGAAAGAATACATCCTAGATTCGAAGGTTTCGAAATCGAGCATTTAATACCGGACAGCGTCGGCGGCACAGATGCCCGAATAAATCGAGTTCTTATTAAAAGAAGCGATAATCTTAGTAAAGGCAATATGTATCCTTATGAGTATCTGCAAAATAAGCATGGTGATAAAATCTATGGGATCCTGAAGGAAATCAGAAGCAATAAAAATATGTTGGATGGGAAAAAATGGCGGTTCGAAAGCGATGCAAAGGAAAAATTTGAAAGCGGTGATGCCGACAATATTACGCGATATTTAACTGACACAAGATACATCTGCAAATTAGCCGCCAGATATTTAAAAGCTATTGTCGATTACAAACAAGGAGACCCCAACAATACGAGGATATTAACTATCAACGGCGGACATACCGCAAAACTAAGAAGAATCTGGAATCTTGACGGGATTGAATATGATTTGATGGGCCTGAATAAAGAAGTTCCTGAATATCTGCCGGATAAGACGCATTATGTAAACATCGACACCGGAGAAGTTTTGTATCAGGAAGAACTCAACATTGACGGCAACTGGGAAAGACGGGAAAAAATTAAAAATAAAGATTGGAAAAATAAACCGAGAATAGATCACCGGCATCACATTGTTGACGCGATAACTATTGGCTTTGTAAGCAGAGCAGATATGCAGAAAATCAACTGGTTTGATAAAAGGGTCTTTGGAACACCGTTTTTGCAGCTAACTGTACCGTTAAGCAATGGAAACGATAACGACCGCAAGAAGAATCTAGTTGTCTTTAGGAAGAAGGTAATTGATTCTCTAAATAAAGTTAGAGTCTATCATAAGCCTGAGCATAGCAGGAACGGCCGATTGCATAAAGAAACAGGCGAATATGCTTTAATGCAAAATCCGGATTATCCCAACAAAGTAATTACCAGGTATAACAGGCCAATTACGAAAACAACGGTCTTGAAGGATAAATCCAGTCTCAATAATCTACTGATAAATACCAATACTATTAAACCGGACTGGCACACTGATATTGCCAAAGATGCTGAAAATATGATCAAATTAAAGACAGCAATAGAATCATATTATGAACAAGCAGAGGAAGCGCTTAAGGAAGAAAATCAGCAGCTTACCAAAGATAGTAAAAAAGAAAGACAAATTAGCGAGGCAATGATATTGCAAAAGGCTTTTGGGATGGTTATGAAGTACGGTAAGTATGAGTTTGTCACTTATCCTGTCTACAATAATTTAGAAAATGTGATTTTTATAGATAAGCATAATATAGCATACGAAACTGGAAAAGACGGGAATTATCGCATTGATTTGTACGAAAATGACAAATTTAAAGTGGGCTGGGAATGTATAAGTCTATTTGATGCGAACAATAAAGACTTTATACCACAATGGCAACAAAAAGGTTTTAAGCCTATTTGGTCTTTGCATAAAGGTGATATGATAGAGCTTAATACCCCCGATGAATGGGAAAAATATACCGATGGAAAAAGATGTTTTGCCGTCGTCAATGCCTGTCATACCAAATTAGGTATTGCCTATCATTCAGATGCACGAGGTACAACAGGTAAAAATGGGCCTTTTACATTACGTGATTCTATTATTCGTAGGTTAGGATTTTATACAGAACACAAAGCACGCAAAATAGAACTGACATCATTCGGTAAAATAAAAAGAAAACACAAAAAACTCTGGAATGGCAAGAAAGAAGCGATTAAATAGTCTAAGTGACTGGTGCTTTATGTGGGTTTTCTGTATGTTCGATTTGCCGGTCAAGACAAAAATGCAGATGCGAAGGGCAACGAAGTTTCGCAATCTGCTTTTGGACAACGGTTTTGTAATGAAACAGTTTTCCGTATATATAAAACCCACAGGTTCACTCAGGACAGCAAGGATACTCGTCAGAAAACTATCTGCGAGAGTCCCTGACGGCGGTCTGGTCTCCTTCCTTTATATTACAGATCGTCAATTTGCCACTGTGGAAAATTATATTGGTAATTTACCTGCTACTAATGAGGAGATTATAAGGCGACAGCAGGAACAGCTTACCCTGTTTTAATTATTTCGATAAATATTTGCGAAACACATAAATGGGAGGTAGAGTTTTTTAATCGTGCCATCATAAATATGGCCCAGAGAAGCAGCAGTTTTGTGCATCACATGGTTAGGGGTGGTTGTAATTTTATCGGTTCTTATTGATTGATTTAAAAGGCTAATGAGCCGGGTTTTATTTTCAGGATCCACTTCAAATTGCCCTTCCCCAATGTACATTGTATATACTTCCATATCTATAAATGGCCTGAATGGTTCCAACAGATCGTCAACTAAAGGCATAGAATTATTAGGGTTACAATGCTTTATACCTATGCTTGGATTCAGACCGTAAGAGACAATTGCTCTTGCCATCGCGCTTCGAAAAACGATATATCCATAATTTAACAATGAATTAGGGCCCGGTTGCTCCCTGTCCCTTACGAAATCTTTTCCAAACAATTGAGTAAAATAATGTCTTGCTGCCTGACCTTCACAATTCGTTGAATCATCAGATTTTATTTCTTTTATAAGTTCCAAAAGATATTTGTGTTTTTTCCCCAGCAATTCGAGTATATAAGCCTGTTGAGTCAGTTTTGCGGCAATTATTATTTTCCAGAGCTGTTTGTTTACCGGTTTTTTAGCTTGTGCCTGATGTAAGGTTCTTCTGCTTTGGTGGAAATAGCTGTCGAACGGCAAAATCATGCTTGTGGGGATATGCTTTTTATTGCAGAAGACGACAGGAATTTTTCTTTCCGCAAACTCACTTAGAAGATTGTGAGAGTAGCACAAATCGTAGGCATTTAGTAAGATTGCTTGTATATCATCAAAGGCGACTGAGCCTACTTTTTGGCCCTTACGATAAACCGCCAGAGCCCCTCTTTCTTTTTTAAGAAAATGATTTAAGCCGGAAATTTCGATGATTCTACCGCAATTATATGTATCCATCAATTATTCCTCAAAAGATGGTATTTTCAATTTTTTACGGCAAAAAACCCCTCTTACATTAGTTTTTAATTGGAAGTGCCGCTGAAAAAATAAAATAGAATGCTCCCCATAAGGGTCATTAATAGTGGTTTTTTCTCAGACAAATGCCGCTAAGTCATTATTATAGGCAATGTTAGCGCATTGGTATTGTATTTGGGATTGCTTGAACTGTCAACTATAACACACACTTACACAATTCGATATATACTATATTGTATTTGGGATTGCTTGAACTGTCAACTATAACGCACCAGGCCCAGCCCACCAGCGGCGCAGTATTGTATTTGGGATTGCTTGAACTGTCAACTATAACCCGGCACCGACATACCTATAACATGGTATGATTGTATTTGGGATTGCTTGAACTGTCAACTATAACATTCTTTAGCCGTAACTTTAGGTGTAGGCATTGTATTTGGGATTGCTTGAACTGTCAACTATAACTTATCGGTTATCGTGGATGCAAAGGCCCCAATTGTATTTGGGATTGCTTGAACTGTCAACTATAACAACGTCTCTACGATTATAGATATATCAGAATTGTATTTGGGATTGCTTGAACTGTCAACTATAACGAAACGAGCTTAATGGCATTGGAGGAGGTAATTGTATTTGGGATTGCTTGAACTGTCAACTATAACAAAGGCACTCTGAGGCATCGGCGGAAGGCAATTGTATTTGGGATTGCTTGAACTGTCAACTATAACCTCCGGATTCTACAAGGGGTCGCAAGGCAGCATTGTATTTGGGATTGCTTGAACTGTCAACTATAACCTATCGGCGTTACACAACGCACAGCTTGGTATTGTATTTGGGATTGCTTGAACTGTCAACTATAACATTGCCGTCTGCACGCTGGTCAATTGTTCTATTGTATTTGGGATTGCTTGAACTGTCAACTATAACACTGCGGTTATCGTCCTGATGCGGTGAAAGATTGTATTTGGGATTGCTTGAACTGTCAACTATAACAACGTCTCTACGATTATCGACATATCAGATATTGTATTTGGGATTGCTTGAACTGTCAACTATAACACCATCTTGAAGGTGAAACACTATCGGTTTATTGTATTTGGGATTGCTTGAACTGTCAACTACAACAGATTGAACCACAAGCCAGAATATACTATGATTGTATTTGGGATTGCTTGAACTGTCAACTACAACTCTATCTATTGTCATCGTGACGTAGAGATTATTGTATTTGGGATTGCTTGAACTGTCAACTATAACAGTCCGACTCGATTTGTGTCGGTCCCCCGGTCGAACGGCTCAAAAGGATTTGAATCTGCTGGCAAGCCTCTTGAATAAGTTCCCACCTCACCAAATCACTAACTTGTCCCGAATCTTTTTGTTGGGATTAACCAATTCTCTGCGTAATCTGTGCAATCTGTGGCATATTCGTCACTTCCGCCTTCGCCGATGCTATGGCGGACAAGCGTCGTTCGCATCTCGCATCTCGCCGAAAACAGTATGCCCCCTTTTGAGTGAGGGATTTTACTCCAAATACAAGGCTTGCAGTTTCGACCGAGCGGAGGCGTACTGTAGTACGTCGAGCATCGGGCGGGGCTGTGTAACGCAGTAGTTGGATAAAAGAACCACTCAAAAAGAAAATTTTCGCTCATAGTGCCATAACATCGTCACCTCTGCAGAAAAACCGCTGTTTTCTTATGGACACTTAATCAATCCATAGCTCTTATATACCTGTCCCTTTGGGGGGGACTTTTTATAGCCTCGCCGAGGCGAAGCAAGTTTATTTTGCAGATGCACACACTGGGTAACGGCGAAGTCAATTTGAGCCACGACTAAGCCAATTCACTTTGCAACTAAGTGAACTTGCTTCGCGCCTGCGTACGCTGCATAACGCACATATGTTGAGCTTCGTCGAAGTAGTAGTTGGATAAAACTTCGCCATCAGTGCCATAACATCGTCACCTCATCGCAATAACAGTCAGCCCTAAGTGACATTTCGCCGATTTGTTAGAAATTACGGCTAAAACGGCCTTTTTGGCCCCCGCCGGAGAAAAAGTGAGTTTACTTTGCGACTGCGCACGCTGCGGAACGACTAAGTCAATTTACTTCATGGCTAAGTAAATTTACTTTGCGTCTAAGTCAATTTACTTTGTGGCTGCGCACGCAGCGAAACGGCGAAGTCGGTTTACTTTACGCCTGGGCGCGCTGCGGAAGGTCTAAGTCAGTTTACTTTGTCGTTAGAAAACGGTATCGGAAGATCCGAAAAGGCGGAGAGTCTATATAGAGATTAACAGAAAAACGAGAATTTAGAAAAGCAGAAAGGAAGTGTGAATTATGCCTCAGTTTCCAAAAGCAGAAGCAGATATAACAGCGCTCGCCAGCGCAATGGTCGCCGGTTATACGGCACACGCAGCGGATTTTCCCAGCTCTGATGCGGCCTCGCTGACTACGGTACTTACCGACTACAGTACAGCCAAGACGACACAGACAGATGCGATGGGCACCGCTCAGGTCGCTACCGAGGAAAAAAACCTGAAGCTCGATGACCTCGAAGAGAGGATGAGAGATGAGCTGAAAAAATCCGAGGTCGATGTGGGAATCGACTCTGAGAAGCTCGAATATATCGGCTGGGGCCCGAAGGCGACTCCTACTCCTGCCGACCCGCCCGGCCAGCCGCGTAATCTCGACCCTATTATCCAGGGGCCCGGTACGATCTTTTTAGACTGGAAAGCACCTGCCCGTGGTTCCGGTGGGACAGTGCGAACCTACGTTATCGAAAGGCGAGAGCAACCAGCCGGTGGTGGTGAATTCGGCCCGTGGGCGCAGGTCAGTATAGCACTGGAAACAGAAACCACGTTGATAAACCAGCCGCGAGGCCCACAACTTGAATACCGCATAAAAGCCGTCAACGTCGGTGGTGAAAGTATCCCGTCTAACACAGCCGCAGTCGTGCTGTAAGATAGAGAATAGCGATTAGTGAATAGTGAGTATCCGAAGGCACAGATAAAGGATACTTTGCGCCTTTCGGTGGCGTTTGAGTATTTAAGTGTAAACGAACTTTACGCCTATTAAGGAAATGAAAATGTTCTATTTTAGAATTAACAAGCTGAAAATCACAGACAACATGGAAAGTCCGCAGTTCATTTTAGTCGGACCTGATAAAGCAGAAGTGAAGCTGTTAAGTTTCATCACAAGGGGTGATTTCTCGTTTCCTGACATAGATGAGCTTCTATCTTCTAACGATGAGGCACGAAAACGAGAAATCGTTAAGGCGGCGACGCAACAAGTTGCCAGTTCGCGAATCTTCGCGACAATTGAGAATGTCAAGGACAATTCAGTCATGACTTTCGGTGATGCAGGGTACGTGCTATATCAATCTAAAACTATCCCCGACGATTTTAACTGGTCACTTATCGCTATCGAATCAGACAAGGACGTGCGGAAACTGGGTGAGAGGGTAGAGACGGTAGTTAACGATAAGGGATTCGACGACTTCGCAAGCAATCTACTAGTGCTTCTTGCTTCTGCGGCTAATCCTTCTTACATTGCAGGAATTCAAATTACAAAGTTTATCGCAAAGGTAATATCTGACAACCTGAAAAACAATAAGGACGATCTAATTGGGATACTGTATATGTCCCTGAATAGAAGAGAGCATTACCCACACTTAGAGCGGAAAAGAGATGAGGTTTGGGATCTTACGAATAATATGCGGGTCGACTATTCAATATTTGGATTTGAATCCTGAGAGAATGTCAGATAAAGATGAATTTGAATTAGAAAAGCAAAGACAGAAAACACTAACGACTAACTGCTAAATACTAAGAACTAATTTATGCCTAAATTCCCGAAACGAGAAGCAGATATTCTGGCTCTGGCCAACGCTATGATAGCCGGTTACGCAGCCCACCCAGCCGACTTTCCCAGTCATACCGGCCCACCGGTTCTTACGATGAGGCGCCATCGGTATCTAACCGCCAAAAATATCCAGACTGAAGCGCTGGCCGCAGCTCAGATCGCCACTGATGAAAAGGATGCAAAATTAGCTGTTCTCGTAGAAGCGATGAAGGCCGAGCTAAAGAAGTCAGAAGTCGATGTGGGCGCAGATTCCGAGAAGCTCGAATATATCGGCTGGGGCCCGAAGGCCTCGCCATCACCTGCCAACCCACCGGGCCAGCCGCGTAATCTCGAAGCGGTTATTCAAGGGGCCAGCACGATTCTACTGGACTGGAAATCCCCAACGCGCGGTTCCGGAGGAAATGTGAGAACTTATGTAATCGAACGGCGCCAGCAACCGGAAGGGAGCGGCGAGTTCTGCAACTGGCATCAGGTCAGCATCGCACTGGAAAGCAAAGAGACGCTAATGAACCAACCACGTGGTGTTCAACTTGAATATCGTGTCAAGGCCATAAACACCGGCGGCGAAAGCTTGCCAAGCAATACAGTCTCAGTTGTTCTTTAGTGAATGGTAGATAGTGAGTAGTGGATAGGACAAAGAATTGCTGCTGTCCACTATGGCGGACAGCAGCAAAGACAAACGACTAAATACTAAGGGCTAAACAATGCCTAAATTTCCGAAACGAGAAGCTGATATTCTGGCTCTGGCCAACGCCATGCTCGCCGGTTACGCAGCCCACCCGGCCGACTTTCCCAGTCATACCGGGACACCGCTGCTGAAGATAAGGCACTATCAGTATTTAGCCACCAAGCAAAAGGATGAAAAACTTGCTGCCCTCGTAAAAGTGATGAAGGCCGAGCTTAAGAAGTCAGAGGCCGATGTGGGCGCGGACTCCGAGAAGCTTGAATATATCGGCTGGGGGCCAAAGGCGAGAGCAGGCCGCAAGCGGCGGTGAATTCGGCCCATGGGCGCATGTCCGCATCATTTGAGAAACTAACCATCTTTAACCCTCTTTCTCAGCGGTTAGCGTATAGCGTACAGTGTATAAGAAAAACTGCACGCTCTACGCCTCACGCTGTACGCTGTTTTTAAGTGGTAGTCAGGTCGCGAATAAGCCCGTGTGCCGCTTCATTTTTAAGCTCGAGTGTATATTCGCCAATCAGCTCGCCGCACTCATAGTCACCACTGCTCGCCAACGGCTTGAAATGAAAGCTCCGCCCTGCTAATGGCAGCACTTTGACGCGGGACGAATCCAGCAGCAGCGCCGCATGCGGTGGCATCCATCGCGTAGTAACAATCCTGCAAACGCCGAAATCACTCTCGTAAATACTAATCATATCGGTGAAAGTAGTATCACCGGCTCCGTAGCTCCGGCTCTCAGCGCAAAAGGCGTTTATCTTTCGCTTCTGAAAACCACCGACTACAATCAGGTCCACGTTGCCGGAACTTGCCTCCCAAACCTTCCTGAGCACATAATTAATCTTGGCCTCATTAAGGTCGGTGCCCGTTGGAAAACCGCTGTCACCGGTATGGAATACGTTCGTTGAAAGGTGTTTCAATATTCCTTTCATCGACCTTCGCACTGAACCGCTGCCTTCGGGATTACTCGCCGGCTGGCCGCCATTGATAACCGTATTCTCAAGGTCGCGAAGCAACTCACGTAGCCGCTCCTGCTTCTGATAATCCATCTCGTCAGACAAACCTAAATGGCTCGCAGCCATATCCGTTCCGCTGACCTCCACCGCAGCGGTAAATATCTGCGTGTAGTTACCACATCTGCTACGATTGGTAAATCTGGCGCTGGGCTTGTCCGCCCCCTCAAGAGCCGCATTCCCGAGAATGTTGATTACCAGATTGTCAGCAAGGTCCTCCGGCGTCGTGCCCGCATATCCGCGAACTACTGTCAGTGTATCGCCACTGATACCGGTTACGAGCATCAGCTCTTCACTGCCCTCGACCTGAATCTGGTCGCCTATGCGAAATCTGCTGCCGTGGTCAACATCAAACTCTGTATCGGAATCCGGGTCGCTCCATGTATTGTCGTTGATAGCATCCTTATTAGGCAAAAGCTCATCCTCAAGCCATTCATGATGTGTGCTCGTTGCCTCTCTCATCGGGTCGCCCAAAGCATCCAGCAATGGTGTCTCATAAGGCGAAATTATCCCGATTAAATCTGATACATCCTCTGCAAGCTCCGGCAGAGTCGTTCCCGCTGAATAAGTTGCTTTTCCCGTAAAAGCCATCTTATGATTCTCCTTTTGTTTTTTGCCACCAAGACACAAAGACACTAATTTTTCTAACTTTTACTTTCTTTGTGACCTCGTGCCTTCGTGGCTATTCTTCTATAAAAAATTTCTTCGCAGTCTCAGATACTCCTGCAAATCTGTTCGATTGCCTGTGGTCGCCGCTTTTTTGGCTGCTCTTTCGAGAACCGCCTGGCCGCTTGTCACTCGCTGCCTTGCCCCTGCCGTTTTAGTAATCTTCACCGTTGAACTTTCTCCGGCTGTGTGGAACAGATATTGCTTTTCTTTTTTCAACTGCTCAACAACACTTTCCAAATCCGTATCCGTTTCGCCGTTCAGTCTTGCTTTGGCAATTAACACAGCCGTTTCCATATCGGCCGCTCCGGCAGCAGCAAGTCTGCGCATCAGTTTCTGTTCGGTCTGAACATCGCTGAGTTGCTCAGACAGCTTTGTCAGCTGCGACCTGGTCTGTGCCAATTGCTCAGACAAAACCTCGGCTTTTTTCTCGGCACTCTGTGCCCTCTTGCGATAGCGGATTGATTCAGCCACCGGAACAAGCTTTAAGTTATCGCTGTCACCGGCCGACTCTTCTGTCTCTGACAGAACATTTTCTTCTGTGTCAATCTGACTCATTAAAACCCCTTTATGTTCATAGTTTTGAGTTCATAGTTCATCGACGAACAACGAACTATGAACAATGAACTATAAACTCTCATATCCTAATTCTCTGAGCACCTGCTCAGCTGGTACGCCCAGTTCTTTTTTGAGCTGGGCCTCTTTTAGTTTTTCCATCATATTTTCCGGCAGCGGGTTGGGGAAAATAACATCTACCTCTCTTTGGCACTCAGAGGTCCTGTAAATGTCGGCCTTATCGAGTATTGACAGGACAAGCCGGCAGATTTTTTTCAGCCCTTCGCTGTATGCAAATTTTTTCCGTTCGGTCTTTGAAAGCATTCCCATAAGCGTTAGTCGAAGAGCAACCGCGCTCGTCAGGTTGCCAAGCTTGCCTTTGAGAATCCCGGCCATAACAGGCGTCACTCCGCTTGCCTTATCCATCGCCTCTCTTACTTCTGCGATATGCAGGGCCTCGCTCGGCGCTGCTGCATCTCCCCCGAATTCTTCGATGGTCGCTTCCATGTTATCCGTGTACCACATCCGCCCCGGCGAGATGGGCCTGTCCTCAAAGCCCTCTATGCCTTTTCCCAGATACATCTTGAATGACTGGAATGTAATCCTGTTTGCCCTGTCGCTGAGTCTCGTATTAAGCTCATCCTGCAGCGGCATCAGCGGCTCCACATCACTCAGCCCCTCGTAATAATATGGCTGAGCAATATTCTGGATATGCACCACCGGCAGAAATCCCCACGGCCATTCACCCTCCGCAACGAGCTGTTTGTCTTCATATCTCTGCCAGGCCGAGTCCGAAGTAATCTCCGTTACCGCTACCACCTGCCGGGTATCGCCGCTTTGCTTGCCCCGCGTAAACAGGTTGGAAAGAAAAGAGTTCTTCCTGGTCATCGCATTTCTCTTCTGGTAGAAGTGCTGCACGTAGAACCTTATTTTTTTGTAGTCGTTCTCATCCAGAACAGGCAGTGCTCTCGGTGCTTCAATCAGCTCAAGGCCGATTGTCCGTGCCAATTGCAGCACATCTTCGAACGAAGTTTTTTTAGAGGGTGAGGAGGAAGAGAAGGAAGACGAAGTGCGTTCTAAGATATCTGTGCCAGGCCTGATTAGGCAGTCGACAAAACCGTAAACACCTCCGAGCACCGCCATATCCTGGAAAAATCCGATTCCGCCGTTAGCCGCAAAAACCGCCTTTAATATGGCCTCAATCTCTGTGCGTTTTTGGCTATCCGGCGACCTCGATACAAAACTAATTGGTTTACCGAACAAAAAATCAACCGCTGCATTTATTCGCCAGGCAATATCATTTTCAACAACCGCCTCTTTTCGCTGCACATCTTTGACCGCCCGGCCGCCGAAGACTCCGGCATCGCTGCAATGCACCAGGCCCGTTATCCTCGCAGGCAGCCCGTACTCCTGCGCCTGCACATAACAGCGGCCCGACTCACTCGCCCTTTTGTCGTAGCCGCTTATGTCGTTTAGCTCATACGTCGGATTTGCATAGTATTCCCACAGCTTCGTAAAGTGCTTCTGTATATCGGCCGAGTGCTCATCAACAAGCCAGTCGAGAAAATCCGCATTGGGTTCACCCGTGGTGAGCAACGTCGAACCGCCCGCCTCAGCCGAGTTAAAAATATCAAGTTCAAATCCCATACTCAATCTCCACTTTTACATGTCATTGCGAGCCAAGCGAAGCAATCTCACTCATCAACTCTACGCGATACGCTTCACGCAATACGGGGCTGTCGTCGCCCCTCTATAATTAGGATGAACCTGCACATTTGATTGAAATTTGGATGATTTTTTACAAATGGGATTTTTTTAAGTGCTTGCAGGAAAAGGAATAAAAAAATTTTCGTTTTTTCCGGTTTTTGCGCGCAACTACCTGCGTATTTGATTGAAAATATTTTGTAAGTCTATATATGGAAGGTACTTATAGCAGATTTTTTTACAATCCCTTGCAGTTTAAGAACTTATAACTCAAAGCTCAAAGCTAACGCCGTCTTTTTCTAAGCGCCATTCCGCCGAGGCCGAGCAGCAAAACCGTCGCGGGTTTACCCGCCGGAGCTTTGGCCTAAATACCAGTTTATCGGCGCCTGCGTCTTAAAGCGAAAAAGAAACTACTCAGACCCAATATCATCGCGGAGGCGGGCTCAGGAATCAAAACAATCCTTGCATCGTGGCCAATTTGAAAATCAGTATCAATAAATCCGCCATTTAGAAGCGTACCGGTCAGGTGCCTAAATGGCTCGTCATAATAGCTACCACCAAAGATACTGGTTAGTTCTCCGTAACCGAATGGCTGACCATCAACTGCAAAATCACAGCCATATATAAATATCTCACTTTGGTGATATAGCGAAAACTCACCGCATATCGAACCGCCGGAGATATTCACCTGGCCGTCATGATAACTAAGAATAGCTTCTATTGAGCCGCCAGAGAAATTTACCTGGCTGGAATGGCTGCTGCAAAGGCCATATATTTCACCACCGGAAATATTTATTTGGCTAGTGTCGTTGGTAAAGATTGATGATATATAACCACCGGAGATATCTGCCTGGCTGGAATCATGGCAGGATAATTTACTTATTGAGCCATTTGAGATTCTTACATAACTGGAACTATTGCAGTAAACAGATTCGGTTATTGCACCGGTGATATCTACCTGACTTGAATCGAAGCAATTAAGATCGTCTATTGAACCGCCAGAAACATCTATATGACTGTAATCATCACCGAGCAAAAAGAAAATTGAGCCACCAAGGACATTTATCCGACTGTTTTCGCATCCAAAAATGCGATAAGGAGAGCTTGTGCTCGCACCATCCAGCAAGTTTAATGTTGTGTACATCCCTGGTGCATCATAGTCCACCCAGATATGATCATTGATTTCATAGTCGATATTATATGTCAGTCCGCCTTTAAGGAGTAAACCGAAGGCCGGGCAGGCGCATAGAAACAATACCACTACCACCAAAAAAATTGTTTTGCTTTTCATCAATTTCTCCTTTTCAAAAATAATCCGCCTAAGCCAAGCAGCAAAATCGTCGCCGGCTCGGGAATCAGGATAATCTTGGCATCGTTGCCAATACGAAAATCAGTGTCTAGAAATTCGCCGCTTAGCAACGTTCCTGTCAGGTTTCTCCAGGGTTCATCCAGAGTGCTGCCACCATAGATGCTGGTAAGCTCTCCGAAAACGACTGGCTGGCCATCAATTGCAAAATCGGTGCCGAATATTTTTACATTACCTCTTGCGCCAAGCTGAATATTGTATATCATTTCCGCGCCGGAGATGTTTATTTGAGTGGTGCTACCAATACTGAATATTCTGCCGCCAGAAATATTAATCTGGCTTGATTCGCTACCGGAAAGCTGGGTTATCCAGCCATCGGAGATATCCACTCGGCTGCAACCCAAGCTCCGAAGATCGCGTATATATCCGTCGGAGATATTTACTTGGCTGGAATCGTAGCTGACAAGCTTATCTATCCGATCACCGGAGATATTTACCTGACTGAAATCGTGGCTGTCAATTCGCTCTTCTATTTCGCCTCCGGAGATATTTACCTGGCTGGAACCGTAGCTCTTAAGCCATCCTATTGAGCCGCCTGAGATGTCTGCCTGGCTGGAGTCGTAGGTTTTAAGTGTAGTTATTGAACCGCTGGAGACATTGACTTGGCTGGAATTATAGCTGTTAAGATTGTTCATGAAACCGCTGGAGATGGAGACATTTACCTGGCTGGAATCATAGCTGTAAAGATGCCTTATTGAGCCGCCGAGGATATTTATCTTGCTGTAATCGTGGCTATAAAGGTCGTATAGTTCACTGTCGGAGATATTTACCTGGCTGGAATCATAGCTTTTAAGGTGGTGCATTGAGCCACCGAGGATATTTATTCTGCTGTGTTCATACCCACACAGGCTAGAGTGAGTATTTAAACTTCCACCGTCCAGCAGGTTTACTGTTGTGTACATATCTGGTGTTTGATAGTCCACATAAACATCGTCTTCGATTTTATAGTCGATGTCATGTATCAGGCCATCTTTGAATTCAATTGTCCCAAGTGCAGGCCAAGCACACAAAAACAACACCACTACCACCAAAAGAATTGATTTGCTCTTCATCAGCTCTTTCTCCTCGCTTAGTAAGCCTTTTAGAAACTATTCACCGCCGTGTGAAATCAAGAAATGCTCCTCCTCCGATGAACGAGCATCGAAAATTACCGCAAATCTTGTATCTATTATAGGATGTTTTTTAGAAAAGTCAAGAAAAAAACCTACTTTGACGGGCTAAAATCGAACTTTGCTTCGAGCCACGAGAGACGAGCGACGAATTTATCGAAACGAAATCGAGTTAACAATTTTTCAAATTGCTCGAATTCGAATTCGTAATTATTAAATATCTCTATACGAATACGCTACGAATACGTATACGTAATAGCAAATCCTGTTCCAGTTTCTGCGGATTCTAATTGTATATTAGCAAATCACCGCCTCTTCCTGATCCACGGGGGATATTGTCTAATTTTATTTTGAACGTCTGGTTGATCATTTGCTGGAACATCTGGTTGAACGTCCTCCGGAACGTCTGGTTGAACATCTTCCGGAACATCCGGTTGAGCATTTGTTTGAAAGTCTGAAAGTTTCACCCTTTTCCAGGTATTGGTGTTCACACAAATATACAGGTAATTTGCGTCCCAGCATATCTGGCCTTTTGTACCTGTATCAAGTGAGTTGCTGGGCGTTTTGTTGTTTTTAATTATCATTGAATTGCCTTCGACGCTGACATTGCCCGAAGTATCAAATTTCATTCTATCTACATCATTTGTTCTTATCGATAAACTATGGTTTGTATTAGTACCAAGGCAAACTTGTCTATTATCTGCATGTAAAAATAATTCTACATTATTTGCTGCATCTCTAATGCTTACTCCAGCAGCACCCTCATTTTGAACAGTAATGCCTTCGGCATTTTCTATTGGAGTGTCAGTTCCTGCTCCAACATGCAAATTCTTTTGGGGATATGCTTGAATGCCTAAACTTCCTCCGACCTCAACATTGCTGTCTTCATCAATACTGATATCTGAGCCCGTTGCAGCCCATCTTATGTGTAGCGTGTTGCTGTCATCTATACAAAACTGCCTTGCATAATTTTTCTGGCATGCAGTATTTAATCCTTGCCTACTATATTCGCTTTTAATAATCCAAAGGCCGTTGTTGAAAGTATTATCTCCTTGAAAAATAGCAAAATCTGAAGGCGGATTTGGTGTGCCGTTTCCCATATTGCCGCAGGCCGCTCTTCCAAAATTATCTATTGTAAATACTGGAATTTCATGTGGTTGCAAAGGAATATTAGTGCCATCCATTATATAAAAATTAAATCTTCCTCTATATCCACCATTTGATACATCACCATCACCAATGGACCAGAATCTTGTTTCCATATACTCAAATGCTCCTGGCGTAGAACCTTCGGCATAGTCCATTATAAAACTTTTAGGAGACCATATCCCGGCAGGAATACCCCCATTCAGCATCTGAAAACCGCCACCATCAAGAGTAAACTTTGCCTGGCCGTCGTAGAATTCGGTCACACCAGACGCGGGGCAAACACACAGAAACAATACTACCGCAGCAAAAAACCCAAATGCGAAAATTGATTTACATTTCATCACTCTTCTCCTCAAAACTACTTATTATTTATCACCGAGCTCACAGAGAACTACAGTTAAATGGTTAAATAATCACCAATCCCCAATTGTCAGATTCAAGAATCACTGCCGTGTGAAATTACGAAATGCTCGCCGCAGCGTAGCATTGGCGTAGCTGGGTTCCTCCGTTGAACGAGCTTCGAAGATTACCTCAAAGCTGGCGTTCATTATAGAATATTTCTTTAGGAAAGTCAAGAGAAAAGTGTGGATGCTTAATTCTTGATGATTATCCAACAGCAGTATCCATCAAATGTGGATTCCGGCTCCCTCCAAATAAATGGTGGGCAAGTAAGGCCGGAATGACGGACTAAGATTCTTTGATTTGCCCGGTGTTAGTCGGCCTGTTTTTCTTTGGTGAGTGTGATGGGAATTTCGAGCCAGAAGGTTGAGCCCCTGCCAAGCTCGCTTTCCAAGCCGATAATTCCTGCCAGCATAGCGGCCAATTCCCTGCTGATGGTAAGGCCCAGGCCGCTGCCGTCCGTTTGGCGAGTTAAGGAGCCGTCAACCTGCCGGAATTTTTCAAAGATTTTTTCCTTATCGGACTCGGCGATGCCACAGCCGGTATCGGTAACCGCAATGCGAACCATGTTTTCTTCCCGCCGCAGTTGTGCTCGAACTTCGATTCTGCCCTGCTCCGGCGTGAATTTAACAGCATTGCTAAAAAAGTTGTAAAGTATCTGCTGTACTTTGCCTGCATCGGTCGAAAGCATAGGGATATCATCGTCGGCAAGAAATTTGACTTTGATTTTCTTTTTCTTTGTCTGCAGAGAGAATTGTGCGATGATGTCTTTAACAAGCTCTGATACAGATGCCTGTTCGATATGCAGCTCCATTTTACCGGCCTCTGTCTTTGCGAGACTCAACAGGTCGTTAATCATAGCCCAAAGGCGATTTCCGCTTGAGATGATGTTTTCAGCGTATCTTTTGCCCTTATCTTCTTTTAGGGCAGTGGATTTATCTTTGAGAACTTGCGCAAATCCAAGAATCGAATTTAAAGGTGTTTTGAACTCGTGGGAGATATTGGCTAAAAATTCGCTCTTTAATTTATTGGCCTTGAACAGCTCTATATTCCGCTCGGAAAGCTCGACTATTTTGTCGTCGAGCTGCTTGTTTGTCTGCCGTAGTTTCTCCTGAAAAGCCTGCAGAGAATCAAGCATATGGTCAAAGGCATTGGCGAGCTTCTCGTATTCGTCGCCGGTTGTAATTGAGCTTCTAGTATCGAGATTTCCATCAGCAACGTTGTTGACCATCGCCCGCAGCTGTCGTATTGGCCGCAGGATGACCCGTTGGGTTATCATATAAAATGCGACGACGGCACCTGTTCCGCCAATCAAACCAGCGACAATTATCCAGAGGAGGTTCATAAGGGTTGTATTGCTGACTTCATCGGCTGGTCGCTGAACAATCGCGGCGCCAATCGGTTCATTTTTGCTGAAAGGGCTGGCAGAGCCCTGCGGATTATGACAGCTTATACAGTTATCGGCGGCCCTGAAAATCCGCACGTAGTTGCTGTGCAGCAGGCCGTCATATCTGGCAAAAGTAACACTGTCGTCTCTGCTCTGGTCGTATTTTAAGAGCTCAACCATTTCCCTTTGCTCATCGGTAAGAGCCTGTCCGCCTGCGACGGACTTATTATCCTGTTGTTTTGTGAAGCGCATCCACAGCAAATCAGGAGCGTTTACGTCAAGCACGGCACCGGTATTACCAAGTGCCGGCAACGTTGTTTCACCGACCTGTTGTTTCTGGAAGTGCCGACGCAGAAGTATCTGTGATGAGGCCCGCCCAGCGTCCAGAGAGGCTTTTTTCGTGAGTTGAATCATCCAGATGTAGGGTAAAACAAGAGCAACAGTCAAGACAAAAACCACCGCCGCTCCAAATGCAAGCTGACACTTTCTCGCCAGTGAAAGAGGCGATAACCGGAGCAACTTCAAAATCTTCAACACAATGGGCTTCAATCCCATCCGCATAGTATCAATACCCAAAGTCAAAACCTGCCGTAATGGACTTGGCCATGCCTGACGGCAAACGGCAGGCTAAATATTTAGCGTTCCGTTTTAACGGTGTTTTCAATGATTCATATGCCTTATGCGCCACCTTCAGAAGCGCTTTGATTTTGCAACTGAGGTTTGTGCGAGTGTTTTTGAGTGCGCAGATTCAGCTCGTCGAGCTGCTTCTGGTCAACTTCGCTTGGCGCATCAGTTAAAAGGCATTGGCCTCGCTGGGTCTTTGGAAATGCAATGACGTCTCTGATGTTATCCGTGCCTGTGAGTATCATAATCAGTCTGTCCAGGCCGAGAGCAATGCCGCCGTGCGGCGGAGCGCCGTATTCGAGGGCCTTTAAGAAAAAACCGAATCGTTCCTGTGCCTGCTGTCTTGTGATTTTCAGCAGGTCAAAGACCTTCTGCTGAACCTTTGGGTTGTGAATACGAATGCTGCCGCCGCCAATCTCGCTGCCATTGACGATAATATCGTAGGCCTGGGAGCGGATATTGGCAGGGTCTGTGTCGAGCTTTTCAAGGTCTTCAGACACAGGAGAAGTAAACGGATGATGCAGAGAATCATATCGCTTCTCATCCTCGTTCCATTCAAACAGCGGAAAGTCCACCACCCATAGAAATTCAAATTTATTCTCATCGTAGAGCTTCAGGTCTCTGGCCAGCTTGCAGCGTAAAGGCGCAAGGGCTTTGTTGGTGGCGGCCTGTTTGCCAGCGACAAATAAAAGCATATCATCGTCTTTTGCGCCGAAGCGTTCGATAACCTGCTGTTGCTGCTCGGGGCTGAAGAACTTTGCCGAACCGCCAGCCATCACCAACTTGTTATTTTCACCTTTGACCTTTGTCCAGGCCAGGCCTTTAGCGCCGTAATCGGCTACAAAATTGGTCAGGTTTTTTTCGATATCACTTCTGGAATACTTTTCGCCGGGTGCGCAGAGTCCTTTCACGATGCCGCCCTGTTCAACCGCCGCTGTAAATACTTTGAATGAGCTTTGTTTTGCAATATCGGATATATCTCGCAGCTTCATGTCGAAGCGTAAATCCGGCCTATCGGTGCCGTAATCGTCTATCGCTTCTTTGTAAGACAACCTCCGCATAGGTACCTTTACATCCACGTCGAGAATTTGCTTGAAGATTTTTGCGACAAGGTTTTCGTGTACGCCGATGACATCGTTGCTGTCAACAAAACTCATCTCGACGTCTATCTGCGTAAATTCCGCCTGTCTGTCGGCCCGCGGGTCTTCATCGCGGAAGCAGCGAACTATCTGGAAGTATTTGTCGATACCACTTACCATTAAGATTTGCTTAAACAACTGTGGCGACTGAGGCAGTGCGTAGAAGCAGCTTATAAGCAATCGGCTTGGTACGAGGAAATCCCTTGCTCCTTCCGGTGTGCTTTTTGCCAGCATCGGCGTTTCAATCTCCCAGAAGCCCAGCGCATCGAAATAGCCCCGCGTAATTTTGGTTACGCGATGTCGTAGGTGCAGTTTGTGCTGCATTTCTGTTCGACGAAGGTCAATGTAGCGATTTTTCAGCCGAAGCTCCTCGGACGTTTTTTCGGCGCTATCGATTTCAAAGGGCGGTGTTTTGGAGATATTTAGAATTTCCAGTTGCTCGACAGCCACCTCGATTTGGCCTGTTGGCAGCTTAGGATTTGCCATACCTTCGCTTCTCAGCTGAACAATGCCTTTAGCGGCTATTACCCACTCGCAACGAACTGCTCTCGCTGGTTTGTGTGCACCGGGATGTCTCTCAGGATTAAAGACAAGTTGGGTCAGGCCATATCTATCGCGTAAATCAATGAAAACCAGATTGCCGTGGTCGCGATAGGATTGAGCCCAGCCAGCCAGTGTTACTTTTTTGCCGGCATCGTCCAGCCGAAGCTGTCCACAATTATGTGTTCTTTTTAGCATCGTAAAATCTCTCTTAATCCGTACCCTGTGTTTGAATCTACTAATTAAGGTTCTTTATAAGCATATATTATACGCGTCTTTATGATAGTGCACTGCAGTTATTTCGTCAATAATGGGTTTTTGATATCCAGCCTTCGGCAAAGTTGCTGATTCTGCCGATAAGACTGAGTCAGCGGCTTTTTGTAATTTTTGTAAGACATCGCTACAGAAATGTAAGTATAGGCCGGAATTAGGCTTGTCGGATTTTCTGCAGACAACAAGAACTTTGTGTGAAATATTTTTGATATAATACTTGACAAGATATAAGGTAAAAATTATTTTATATAATGGCGAGAGTATTCAATGGAAACGTTTTAAGTTAGTCATTTACAATGAATATTATCTCCGCCGGTACGAACAAATTCTTTTGAAAATTAGTATATTTGAAAAGAGTTATTTGATAAAACCCATTTTTTAAGCATTCAACAGGGCTGGGGATATCTCGCTTTTTCCTCTCCCTCCGCACCCAGCCCTGTTCTCCTTTTAACCCCCTGCTGAGCCGGGGTTTTATTTTGCCCTTCCTTAAGCCCTATCCTTAGCCTTATCGGTGTCGGCTCTGTCGGCGAAGCTGGAATTGATAACGGACAGATTAAGCCAGCTGGAAAATTTGGCTTGTTGTTGGAAGATTGTCCTGAATTTTGTAGGGGTTTGCTAATACTCGTTATTCAAAAATTTTATTAGCTCATCGGGGACATAGTCATTGGCAAATGCAAGAATGTCATTTATTTCGGGCTTCGTTAGGTCGTCCCTCATTTGCAGATTGTTAATATCAACGTTTACAATCAGGCCGAACCGAATATCTCCACCATATTCCACGGCTTCTTTGCCTGATTGTTTAGCGTGGGTCGGCCTCATTTGAAGATTAATATTTTTGTCCTGGGTTGGGGTCTGAAGATTGATAGTCAGATTTTTGAGCTTCTCTCTCCAGATATCGTTTTTCAGGCTGCTGGCGAGAATTTGGACGGAATTGATTTCGCCTGTGTCGAAAACCAGTTCGTTAATCACGCCAACACGCGGAATTTTTTTGTCGGCGAATGTGTTTTTTAGCTCATCAAGGGCTTTGCGCAATATTTTATCCTTTTCGGGAATATCTATATCCTGCACCTCGTTAATGAACATTCGCAGTGGAAAAGTGAAAACGGGTCCTCGTGCGGTCATGATAAATGTCGGCAGTTCGATCCGCTTGTTGTTGTCTAAAACGAAGGTTTTTTGCACTCTTAGCTGGCTTGGACCGGATACGATGGTCTCAAAGGCCTGTGGGAACTGCTCAATCAGCCAGTTGCAATAGTCCTGCAGCTTTGTTTTGTCGTCCCTGAGAGATATAGCCGGACGAACATCCACGCCGTATTTTATGACATGCTGCGAGATGTTCTCTTTACTAAACTCGTAATTCATAGCTTTGCCACCATAATTCTTGACCTCCTACAGTATATAAGAGATTTTGCTACAAGTCAAAGAAAACTAAAGACGGCACATAGAAAAGAAAAGTGAGCTAAAGCAAAAAATAATCCACAACTTTAGGCAATTCACGCTTTCGGTTTGCTTATGTCGGTATAAAATAGCTGGATAGTTATTGAAAAATCAGATGTTAGAGAAAGGAGGCTAATTATGGCCACATTTATATCTCTTGTAAATTTCACTGAACAGGGAGTGCGGAATTTCCATGCTACCGCGGACAGGGCGGCTCAATTCAAGGCCATGGCTGATGGTGTGGGGGTAAAAATGAAAGAGATCTATTGGACAATAGGAGCTCACGATGCGGTGATGATTTTGGAGGCCCCTGATGATAAGGCGGTCGCTGCGGCATTGCTTGGGCTTGCGTCGCTTGGAAACGTGAGGACACAGACCCTGCCGGCCTTTAGTTCATCAGAGGTAAAAGAGATTATTTCCAAGACGCCAAAAGCCAATTGATAATAAAACTTCGTTGTGCCTAAGAGTTGCTGCTTTGCAAAGGGAAATTAACGTTCAAAGACGGAAGTTTATTTGCGACGACGCAGGGAAAGTCCGCCAAGGCCGAGCAGCAAAACCGTGGCGGGTTCAGGGACAGAGGCGACACGAAAACCTACGAAAGATTGTTCGCTGTCTGGTGGGTGGGCAAATGAACGCCAATTCGCACCGATCCATTCTATGTCACCATAGTAGCCGTATGAGCCACCACGCACGCCTCGAGGGAAAGTTCCGAAAGGCAGAATTAAAGTTTCATTCCATTCCCAGACATTGCCCGTCATATCGAAGGTGCCATTCCGTTCTTCCGTGCCTGTTCCAACATGCCAGGGATCTTCATACAAACCGCCGGAATAATTCCAACCATTGTCAGCGTCGGGAAGCGTGTCCTCACCGTTAGAATAAAGGCTATAACCGCTACCGATATAATAAGCCGCTTTGTACCACTCATCTTCGGTCGGCAGAAAGTATGCAACTCCATAGGCCGAACCTGCCAGTTCATGATCCATAATATCTGTGAGTGAACCTCCGGAAAACTTGTAAACTCCATCCTCGGTATTTCCTGTAGTCAGATAGTTACAGAATCGAACTGCATCATACCAGGAAATATAAGCCACCGGCTGATTGCCGCTCCAATGCCCCGGATCACCAATTCCCGCGGCAATATTGATTGTTTGCCATTGGTAAGCAGTAATCTCATACTTGCCAATACGGTAATCGTAATCTACAGCACCGTAACCAGTAGTACCATCACTCATAATCCTTGTGTCGGGCGCGTTGCCCGCATTGCCGATGGTCACGAAATCAATGTCTATGCCGCGTATGAAGTCAGCTGAAGCAATATCCACTACTACCATCACACACACAATCACCGAAAAAAGTCTTTCTTTCATCGCCCATCTTCCTAAAGGATCATTCTTTGGTATTAAAATGTAACTTTTGCGTGGAAAGCTTGAAATGGGCTCCGCCGAGCTTCCTCACTCGCCATCCTTGAAGCTGAACTATTATGTACCAAATTATGAGACAAATGTCAAGGGAATAAATATCTTAAAATGAGCGTTTTTACTGTCATCCTGAGCGGCTTGTCTGCCGTAGCTTCAGCGAAGGCTGGAGCGAAGGATCTGGCCTGCAAAGGTAAATTTCCATTCGGTTCCCGGATTCTTCGCTTCACTTCGTTTCGCCCAGAATGACAAAGGGGTGCCCGCTCAAAATGACAAGTGGATGGCTGGGATTAGTATCTTCTTGAAGTGGTTTTGGCAGGTTGTGCGTGGTTTATAAAGAAATAGCGCAAAGCGTCGATGGGATGGTCGTAAATGCCGTCTTTTAGGGGTAATTCGCTGTTTTCGGCCCCGAAATCGGGGTAATGATAGCACTGCAAGGCCTCTATCAGGCGTGGACATCTGGGTGAGATAACAAGCGAGCTTCTGCCGTCGCCGCAGCGGATGGCCCTTCGGATAAGCTCGATGCCCTCCAAGATACCGCTTCGCCTGAAACGCGTCGCTATCCCCATAGCCCGCAGCTCACGAACAATGCTCGTACCGGTAACGTCATTCACACCGGCTCCGGCGGGGTCGCAAAAAGTAGCAGCGACCTTTTCTTCGCTGCAGGGCGTTCTTTTTTTCAACTCATCGGCGTGGACATCAACCGTTGCCCTTGTGCGGACATACTCATCTATAATGCGTACGACGCCTGCGCTATCGACCTGAATCCACAGACATACGAACGGGTTGACAAAGCCGAAATCGAGCGAGCGGTACAAAGGCAGGTTCGGGTCATAGTCGATGGATTTGACGTGCAGGGCGGGGTCGAACTCATTGAAGACGACATTTTCCAGCGAAGGTCTTTTGCATAGCATCTCCGCCTCGAAAGCGGCTCTGCTCGCACGACGCATCTGTGTAATGCAATCGTCAATCTTCAAATAGCCATCTGCCCGTTTTGCCTTGCCCTGACAATCGCTCCATAACGGACACTGCGAGCAGTTTCTGTCGGTGCATCTTTCAATCACCTCCCAGATGCACCATTTAAAGATGGGTGTATTAAACTTTTCTGCAGATGAGACAATCTTCTGCATCAGGCCACAAGGGCGGTGCATCGTGCTGATTGTCTCCATCGCAGCGGTGATATTGTCCGTGCTTTGTGTTGTGAACTTCGCAGCAGAAAAGACATTCTCATCGAAAAGCTCGACCTCATCGCAGCGGAGCTTCTGGATGTGCTGGCCGCGAACGCTGGTTGCCGACTGTGTCAGGACCTCGATGGATGAGCCGTTGATAAATCGGCATTTTGTTTTAAGCGCAGGGCCGTCGAGAAACTCATCGAAGCCATTATTTAGAAAGCTGGTCATATATTCATACATCCTGCCGGACTGCTCGCCTGAGCCGCCGAGGATTCTGACGAAACAGTTGTTCTTGAAGATGCAGTCCAACAGCGTTGCGACGGCTGCTAATTCGGTCTTGCCGCCTGCTCGGTTGGCCCAAACGACACAATCGGCATTACCCGTCGCTCGTTGCTCATGACTCTTAAAATCGACAATCGAAGATTGCAAATCGAAAATTCCCTTGTCCGATGTGAAGCTATGCCAGAGATAGTCCATAGGCGCGTTATGCTCCGGGCAGATTCTTTCGTCCGGGACGTCGATGCCCAAAAAGACCTTGACGTAATTTTTCAAATCCCGCCTTGTTATCGGCAGTGTGCGTCTTAGTTGGCGATAGATGTGTGCGGCTCTCTGTAGCCCTGTAGATTTCGGTTCATATAATGTTGAGATTGCCATAGTGATTACCCTCCTTAGGGATTAAATATTGGCATGGCTTTATGATCGGCCTTGACTATGAGAAAAATTTTTATTTTTTTCCGTCACGCGCCAAAAAATGGTTTATATTTTATATAGGGGTAGTCTCTGCAGGTTGTGCTGCGTGGGCCGGCCTGAAGAGATATCCTATAACATAGAGAGAGACGGGTCCAGGCGCATTGCCCAAAGAAAAAATAAAGCGTGGGCCTTCGTCTCTCTTTTTTTTAATCATATATAGTTTCCGCAATGCCGTGCAGCGATGACGTCTTTGTTTATTCAGTACCAGCCAGCCAGTTTTCGACGAAAATAGCAAGGTCTGCGAAGTTCACAATACCATCGCCAAAAGGCAGTGGTGATATGTCGACCGATGGTTCGTCCTGCAGCCAGTATTGACTTAGCTCGCAAAAATCCTTGAAGGTGACTTTGCCATCATCGTTAAGGTCGCCGGACTCAACCAGCAAGTACCACATAGTCTCATACGCCGGCAGTATTTCGACAACCGTCTGGTCATTTTCGACCGTCGTTGGTACGGTTGATTTAATCGTCCCGTCAGGCGCCAAAGCAAAGCAGCTCAGTCCTTTAAGCGGCAATCTTATTGTGGCGGACACCGTCTCGATTTGGACCGGAGCCCATCCCCAGTTTGACCCTACGGTTCTTCGGTCCTCGGAAAATACCATGCCGGTATTTTCGCATCGGCCACAGGCTGTTATGAGAATCTTTTGCCTTTGCGGCAGCGGCACTTTTATGCAGTCCGGATTTAAGGATGTTATGGTAATCGCAGCATAATTCGGCTCACTGACTTCTATCTTGTTGTCGCTTGCAGCGGCAAATTTTCCCCGATGGCCGACATAGACCCACGCCGAATTGCCCTTCGCAGAATATATGCCATTGCCATCGCTAATCTCCCAATCCAGCACGGTTCGATTCGGCTCATTCGGTGAATAGATGCTGCCGGTCTCATAAAGAGAATTGGCAATACGCTGGGCAAGAAAATCTTGTCGGCCAAAGCCCGAGTTTTCTGCGAGGACACCGAACATGTCCCTGTCATACTTAAGATGCAAGTCCGCTATAGGTACCAAATTGTCATTCGCATCCGTTAAAGCAGCGTAATAATATGTGTCTCCAACCGGCTCAATCCCGCTGTATCGAAATATAGTAGCCCCTGCCGGTACAAAGCCCCACTTAGCGGAATTGTGAAGAATATCAAAGAAACCATTAAAATAATTATCATTCCAGTCATCAGAGCTGTGTGTATAGGAATAAATCCACAAGCCGTCCCAGTCCTGAGCAGCAGCAAAGCTGGTAAGCATCGGTACGCATGAGGCCTGGGTATCCAGTGGAGCTGAATGATTGTATTCGGTGACCGTAAATGGTTTGCCGGGATAATTGGAGCCCTTGCCGAGCCGACAGCCCGCAAGGCCGAACAAGGTGGCTTCATTGATATAGTCGGCCATCGGCTTTTGCTCGATAAGCCAGTTGTCAGGGTCCCACGGCGTTCCGGGAAACCATGGATGCTGCCAATAGGCATGAGCGTCGATAAAATCCATATCGCTTTGGGCAAATAACCCTAACGGGCCGAAGACAATTGTGCCGGTAACGAGAGCATCACAACCAAGGTCGTCCTTTATGTAACTTCGCATATCGTCGAAATAGGCCTTTTCCATCTCAGCGAGAAATCGCAAACGGTCAATTTGCCGCTCTTTAGCTTCGCGGTCGACAAACAGACGCACAGTACCTGTCTCGATAAACTCGTCTTCCATAAGCCCTATTTGCCCACCGGTGTACAATTGCGGATTGGCCAGGTAAAATGTCGTCGTATCTCCGCCGCCGAAGCTGAAAGTAACTCGGCCGTTTGAATCATCGGCGTTGGCAACGAATCCGTAACTGTAATTTTGCCAGGTGGTGTCTAACTCAACCGTGGCGTATAAACCGAGATTGCTCCATGGGTCGTGATGCTGCATAACATTGCACCAAATCGTACGCGGCAGCTCGGCAACAGCATCGAAGCTAAGCGTGTAATATTGGCCTTCTACAATTTGAAGATTGCTTTGCGTGATTTGCAGATGCCAGTTGTCCGGGTCCGTTACATCTATGATAAATTTAGCGCATGGTTGTGATAAGTAATTACTGTCGTATACAAATAACGCATTGCAATCGGCGTGCTCTTCCAGATACCATTTGTCATCAGGATGAACACTCGGGTCCTTGAAGTGGTCCACGAAACTCGTTAGAACATTCTCGCCCGGCGGCTCGATGTTACTGTTCCAGTAATTTCTCAAATTATTTGTATCGCCGTATTCATCGCCCAGCCAGTCGTTATACATTTGCTGTAGTATGTCCGCATAGTAGCTTGGCAGGTTTCGCAGGGTATCCATCGAGCCCCACATAAAGAAGCTGTCCTCGTTGGTTATCTCAACAAAGGCGATAGCCGGGTCATCGGCGTAGCGAACGCCGCGATATGGATTTACATGTTCGAGCATCTCTTGGGCGAAGTCCTTTTGGGCCTGTACTAAAGCCGGCGTGAAAATACCCACAATTTTATCGTAGCCGATATCAGGTTCAGGTAAACCCAAGTATTGGCTGTGCTCCCGGCCGACGTGAAGATTCAGGTTGATGTAAATTCCTTCACTGGCTAATTCGTTGATATAGTAATCCAATCGGTCCATCGCCTCAGGATATATCGTTTGTCCGTTTGAAGGATGCCAAAGTCCGCTGGGATAATTTGCTGTATCCATGTGATGGCAGCGAACAGAGTTTATACCTGCCGCCGCCAGTCGTTCCGCTGAAACGGCTGCATCGGTATGACTTGGGAAATTGCCGGCGAAAGAGAAGTTTACTCCCAATATTTTTATTCTCTGGCCGTCCCGGTAAAAATGGTCTGCAACTGCCGTGATTCTGTTACTATCGAGGCCAATCGGCTCATTTTCCACCGCTATAAGCGAATTTGCGTCCTGCTGAGCCGGTATCACGAAGGGAGCCCAGCTGCTGCTCCTGGTAACGGAAGGCGCGACAGCGAATACCGCCAAAAACATGAAAACCCCCAACCGAATATTTGTTTTCGTACGCATTTTACTTTTATGTGCTTGAAGGTGAAAAACTAATTTTTCCTGATGAACAGTTAAATGATAAGAGCTTTCAAGCCTCCATTTATAACTTATTATTATGATACCTGATTCACCCTAAAATTGCAAGAATTTTCATGAAACACCCTCATCCGCAGAGTAATAACACTACCTGGCGAAAGGTTTGTTTTCTGAAGTTTTATTAAACATAAGTTTAATAAGGACATTGGATTCTGCCTATTTTGACTGATTTTCATCATTCGCCTCCTGTGCCAGGACTTCGAGGACTTTGCTTGATGTGGCCAGCGCCAGCAGCCGGCCTATTACCTGTCCTGCCTGAGCAATTGACTAGCATCCAGTTGAAAACGTCGACAAAGCGCTTTTAGATATGTTTTTCGCACCTCTTTGTGTTGGTTTGAAGGTAAAGGGAAAGACTGTTTATTACTATCTTTATCAGGTCCGACAAAGCTTCCATGGCCTCCTTTGCCCTTACGAGGCTCCCAATAAATCCGATATTTCTTGAGTTGCCTTTTAAGTAAAGAAAACCGAATCGTTTTAGGTATGATTACACTGTTGCCAGACATTCATCTGGGATCTCTTTCGTTCCAACGATATTATCAAACACATCCGAAGATACAGTATAGCCGAGACGTTGGTTAGCTCTTTCGACAATACGTTCTAAAAGCTCGGCTGCTATTCTACGATTTGCTCTTCTGGCTAGTTGGTATTTTTGCCAAATCTGAGCGGGTGCAAAAAACAAAAATTGAGCCCTTGTTTCTTGACAAGATTCTATTTGTGTCTCAATTACTTCCAGAAGCGAAGATATGGCATCTTCAACATTTGCACCCTCACCAACGAGGTCCAATTCGAGACAATGAGCGATGAAACGCCCCTTTTCATCCGGAGAAGGATACACACAAGTTCTAAATGACATAGATTTGCTTATTCGTTGTCTCATTTTCTTTAATAATCTCGTATAAGTGATATATAAATAGCTAAAGAGCTTTTTGCATATAACAACATTATTTTCCTGCGTTCAAGCCCAACTATCCGTAGGAGACGATTTTAGTTTGAAAAAAGCTTTTTTCAAAACCAAATCTAACAAAATTATACACGATGCTTATCAGCCTGTCAAGTAAATTGCTTTAAGTTTTTCCTTTATAATGACTTAAGAGCAAGTCCTTTAGAATACTTTTGACGTTTTCCCATAGTTTTTGGTTCTCTGATTGTAAATGTCATTGGTGTAGCAAGTTATCACGAATCCATATCTTATTTGTTATCAAGGGTTTATAGCTTATTAAACTTTGGTTTAATTTGCGGATTCTCATTAAAGATTTCGGGCAAAAAGTTTAATAATATCGCTGGAGTCGAACTCTCAACCGGAGCAGGAGGGATTCTAACCGCCGTTCTGCGGAAGCGGAAAACGGTTTTGAAAACCGTTGAATTAAGCCGCTCGGCCAACCTGTTCTGCTGATTTTCTGATACTCTGTTCATCCGTCATCTGCTTTCTGTCATCTGTCCTCTGTCTTCTGTTGTTGTGCCAGGACTTCAAGGATTTTGCTGGCGGTTTCGGGCGATAGTGAAGAAGTAGGGGTCATATTTTCAGGGTCTGTGGTCTTGTGTCCTGGGTCTGAAGTCTTGCCCTGCATAGAGATAATATCGAGGCAGGCCTTGCGGGCGGTCTCCTGATTCTCCGATTCGGTGAGCTGGACAAGCTTAGCAGCGGCCAATGTTGCGTACCTCGCAATCAAAGCGGCGCTCTGCCGATAGGAAGCGGCGATGCGCCGGTCGAACTGCTCGGCAAAACAATCATCAGTCAGCCATTTGTAATATTGGTTTCTGCTGACGTTGTATTTGTCCAGCACGGCCTGCTCATCCAATTCGCCGAGAAATATCTCATCGAGCACCGCAAGCTGTTTCTTTTTGAGCTTCTTTATTTTGGCCATTAATGATTACTCCTTAAATCCCAAAAGAGCCTTGATTTATTTCTGTTTATCGTCAAGGTAATACTGGAATATTGCAGACAGAGCTGATGCCCTTCTTGCTGCTCTTGTTGCGGATTTACCACAGTGACTTTCATCATTTTGCATAGCGACGCTAAATGCGGCTTCCACAACCTGCTGCTGCTCATCGCTTACGAAAAATACCAAAGGATTTAAGAAGCTCGATTCTCGATGCTCGATACTTGATACTCGTGAAAGATGCAGATTAGTTAGTTTTTCGAGCTGGGCTTTGGTCTGCGGCAGCAGTTTCGCAAGCTCCGAGGACTGCATCTTTTCGCTGAGCCGTTTTAGAAGCGCAAGCTTCTTGTCGAGCACATCCTGTCCGCAGAGACGGTTAAGCGTTGCAAGCAGTATGTCGGCCTGTCCATCGTCGATATCCCAAACGACACAATCAGCTTCTTTTTTGCCGAGCTGTTTTAAGGCAAGGGCGCGATGGTGACCGTTGATGATTTGAAAACAATCCTGCTCTTTGCAGGTTCGGACAATCAAGGGTTCATATCGGCCGGTCCGCTTGATGTTGCGAACGAGTTTTGCAAATGTCGCCCTGCTCATCTTGTTGGGATTATCCGGATGAGGCACGAGTTTATCCAACGGGATTGACTGAATCTGATTTGTCATATTTCTAAATTCTACATTCTCAATTCTAAATTCTTATTGAACCATATATAGTAAACCGGCCTT